>JAGVMW010000176.1 GCA_020053615.1 archaeon
AGATGCAACTATCGCATCTCAGCCCAGAAAATCACTCTCGATTTTTCTGGGCAGTGGTGATAATGGTGCTATCACTCACTTTTTGGACTGTGCCATAAAGACCACGTTTATACATTAATTCTATGTTAAAATCTGTTAATACTTCAACTGGAGGACTATCTGTACTAATCTGTAAGAATTTTTTTTCGGTTGAGCTACGAACTTCTATTTCAGCTTCACACCAAGTGTTATCTCCACGTATCTTACTTACAATCAAGTCTAAAGATTGTCCTCTACCTTCAACGTGCACTCCTTGGTTAACTTTGTGAGTAAGAGAAAGTGCCATAAAAAATCTAATCTTTATTACGGTTTATTAGATCGGAAAGTTCCTGAATTTAAGGGTGTCAGATATCGCATCATCATTCCAGCCATAGAACCGTAAGTTATAATCTAAATGCTCCGAGATTAGTAATCCAGACATACGTTGAGTTAGAGCTTGTGTAGCTTCCATAATTAATCTATGCACTGAGCTGCTTCTATCATTACAACCGAAATACCTAGGTTCTAATCCCATGATAATTCTTCCTGGCCAGCCCTCTTGTTGAGCCGCATTAATCTCGTTACCTTTTACTGTTGATGATGCTCCGAACTGGATAATAAAAGGCTCATCGTTATCTAAAGAATAATCTTTTATCTTATTTTCATCAACAGAATAATTGATTATAACACCATCTGGCACAGAAACATCTTCTCCATTTAACTTTTCTCCAGAAAAAGGCGCTTCCAATCCCCCATAAAGCTCCCTCACTCTCTCCGCCAGAAATCCCTCCAAAGTCCTCTTTTTTTCTCTAAGAATCTCTTTCACTTTGTCGTTATCCTCAATATAAAATACCGCTAAATTTGGAAGTTCTGACATTTTATTTAGGTATAATTTGTTTCTATTAAATACTCTATGGAACTATCTTCCATCTTCTTCTCAACATCCCGGCACATCATCCGGCAGTTCTGGACCCTCTTCCGGTGTTATTGGACTTCTATCCGGTTCCAGACGCTGGCACACATAACCTGTATAATCTCTTTTTGTTCCTTCTAACTTTGTTTTTATCTCTACACAATGAGATGAATCGAATCTAGATAAAGTTTGGCAGCCTTCCTCAAGATAATCTCGACGCAAAGAAATAGTTTGTTCCGAGGGAGTTTTCTTTTCCAGACATTCATATATTCCTAAAACGGAGTTTCCCACAATAACCCTATCTAAAGTATCTGTTCCCATAGTCGCAGCAAGCTCATCAAACACCTCTTTCTGAGAATTATCGCAGATTCCAAAAACACGGGCCGCTTTAATGTATTTTGCCGGAGCAGTATAAATCAGTTCTCCTGTTAATACTGCGGTTCCTGAGACCTGCTCTTGAGATGTGTCTAAACGAATATTTTTCTCGTAATTCCACGTAGAAAGCACCGTAAAATAAGCACATTCGGGTGTATCTGCTTTTCGTGGCAGTGGCTCTTGATAAAGGTTGTAGAAATGGGAGGCTATTACTTCGGCAATAATTCTACGTGGGGGCGGTGGAACGTTTTTCTCGGGCGCATTTAATTCTGGAGTTGCGGCTAACATCATCGAAGTAATGCTGATGGTTCCAATAGCGGATAAAGCTCTGGTGAGATAATTGGAAAGTTCCATTTTCCATTTGAAAGTACAAAGAAGCATTTAAAGAAGAGTAGTAGTGGGATAAACAACGTTGAAAAGTAATTGTTTAGCTTTTAGAAGCGCTACCGTCATCAGGGCGAGCTTCTTCAATTTTTACCGCGAGGCAGACAGAGGGAAGGCTCCTACGGAGATGTCTGCTCTCGATGAAATACTGCAAGAGGCGAGAAGACGGTAGCGCTTCGACTTCAGAAAGCTAAACAATTACGTTGAAAATAATAAGATTAAGAAAAAAAACAAACCTATCCTGCTTTCTTACCACTAGGCTTTCCTGCTGGAGGGGCTGCTCCTAGTGCCGGACCGGTTTTTACTTTCGGCAACGGCAACGGACTAGGTAAGTTTACTTCTTCGCTAATTTTAATCGCTTGGATATTTCCTTTGTGCAAAGCAGCATTAACTATCTGCTCCATAATATCCATCGGAATCTTCTTCTCGCTCTCCCAGCCTTCTTTGACTCCTTTTATCTTAGCTGCAGTATCTACATATAGAATTTGCCCTTCCACTTCAATTTTGCCGTATTCCGGCTCATAATTGCAGTTAAACGAGAACGTAAACTTCAATCCTTTCTTTCCATCAATATCAAACGATAAGTCTTCGATATTCTTTATCGAGACGTTGTTATTGATATTTATCTGCCCTCCGGGCGATTCTAAGTTTCTTTCCGCTACTAATTTATGCAAATTTATTTTCACAATTGTCATGTTGGGTCACCTTCTTGTTGTTTTTTAATGTGTTAACTTAAGAAACTTATAAATGTTACCTTAATCAATGCAGGAATTGCACCTCCCGAACAGTAGTAATTAACCCAAACATTTATAAACTACGATGATTTTAGCTTAACTAATGGTTTCCCTCTTTGAAAAAGCCAGCGGATGCTTGGTTGGAGCAGCAATAGGTGATGCTCTAGGAATGCCTACTGAATATATTAGTCAAAGAGATTTAGATACTTTTTACAAAGGTAGAGTAACTGATTTTGAAAAAGCTACCAGAGGACACCCCTGTAGCCATCTTAATGCAGGACAATACACTGATGATACGCAACAGCTTATGATTCTAGCTGAGTCTTTAGTCGAGAATAACGGTTTTGATATTAATTATTTTGGTAAGAAACTTGGCGAATGGGGACACAAGTGTAGGACTGAATCCGGCTTTGATAGATTTTCAGGAGGTACGAGCTTATCTGCTGCTTTAGAATTATATTCCGGAAAAAGTCCTTATGAAACAGGTAAACCTCGACCAACTTGTGGCTCGGCAATGAGAGTTGCTCCGGTTGGTGTATGGTATCATAATTTACCTCATGAGTTAGAAAAGATGGCTAAAATTTCGTCACAAATTACACACACTCATCCTGCAGCGGTAGATGCAGCGGTGCTAATTTCATCTGTAATAGCTAACTTACTTAATGGTAGAACACCATCTGAGAGCGTCGAACAATCTAAAAAACTTTTAGTTTCAGACTTAAATTCAAAGATTAATTACATAATCAATAATCATACTAAACATCCATTAGATGTGGTTAAAATAATTGGAGCTTCTGAAAGTGTTTATGAAACCGTTCCGATGGCATTATATTGTTTTTTGCATACTCCCCTCGATTTTGAACAAACAGTAATAACTGCTGCTAATCTTGTGCCAGGAGATACTGATTCTATTGCATGTATTGCTGGAGCATTATCTGGTGCTTGTAATGGGATAGCAGCAATACCCGACCGTTTTAAACTAAAATTAGAAGACTTTGAAAAATTAACACTTTTGGGACAAAGTCTAGTCCGGAGAGATTAAAATGAAAATAGATTTACATGTTCATACAAATTATAGTTATCAAGGAAAAATTGGAAATAAACCCAGCGACTCTATAATGAGCATAGAAGAAATACCACAGATAGCTAACAGTAAAGGGCTAGATGGAGTAGTTATTACAGATCACATGACTCATGAAGCAGGAAGAGATATTTTTGAAAGAACTAAAAAAGACAATCCTGATTTTTTGCTCTTAAGAGGTATGGAATACCACAGTGACCATGGCCATCTACTGTTATATGGCATAACCGATGATTCTGTGTGTAAATTATTTAAAAAATATGGTCCAATTCAGAAAGTTATAAATTATGTTAATTCAATTGGAGGAATTGTAATTCCTAGTCATCCATACCAAGAGGGATACAGTTATAAATTATGTGACTATCTATTTGAATTAAAAGAAATAGCAGCATTAGAGACGGTCAATGCTCATCTAGAACCAAAATTGAATGAGAAAGCTCAGAAAGCCGCCAGAAAATTAAATCTAAGAGGAACCGGCGGGTCAGATGCTCATCATCCTTTAGAAATTGGTGGTGTGTACACTTCATTTAACACCCCAATCCATTCCGAGAGAGAATTATTGACTGCATTGAGGTTTGGTAGCTATTTTCCTGCAAGTTAGTAAAAATTTCAATTATCCTATACTATACGCTCCTACTAAGAAATAACAGTATCTCCGAAAGCGATTCACCTTTTTTGAGTAGTCAGAAAAACCTTAAAACTGAGCCAATCTCCCTCATTTGTGGATATCGATAAACTTACATTTA
>JAGVMW010000122.1 GCA_020053615.1 archaeon
TGCGATAGTTGCATCTCATTAAATGAAAACAGGACGGCAAAGCCGTCCTTGTTTTCAGGTGGATATGGTGCTATCACTCACAAAACGGACTGTGCCGTAGAAAAATAAATGAATGGGCCCACCCGGACATTCTCACTAACGTTCGAGGCATTCGCCTCGGGCGCTAATATTCGAACCGGGGACATTCTCCGTGTAAGGGAGACATCATAACCGCTAGACCATGGGCCCACGCTTAATCCAGTTTGATACGTTATTTAAAAGATTTCTGGATATTTTTGGGTGCATTTGATATAATCACTCTACCACCTAAATACTTAAATAACTATTATTCTGATAAAATTGAGATAAAAAATACATATTTGTTTAGCATCTTCGAAACGCTAGATGTGAACTTAGCAAGTCCTGCTTCCCCGTGAGGGACATCCTGTTGCGTCAGCAACATTAGGAGACTCGCAAGTCGAGTTTACCCTGCGACGGACATGCAGTAGAACTCGTTGGCGTTTCGACCTGATGATGCTAAACACACATACATAAGAGGTGCATTTCACATGGTTAAAGTAATAAGCTCAGTTTCTATAAATATCGCCGAATTGGAAGAACAACAAATTGAACTGCTTAGAGAAGCGTTAATTTCTATTAAAACTATCCGAGGAGATTCTCTTAACGATGCTAAGAAAAAAGAAGCAGCGTTATCTGCATTGAACCAAGTACGACGATTAGAACAAGAAATTTCTCCCAATTTAATCAAGCTGGAACGAGCAGCCAAAGATTACCTGCCTTTAGCTCGAGAACAAGATACGTCTAAAAGAATCTTAACTTCGCTGCCTTTCTTAAACAAGTACACCATTTCTGAATGGCTGGATAAAATCATCAAGCATTTTAATGAAGGAAATAATGCTCTAATTGTGAGAACTATCGAAGAAGATTTGCTGGACCAGCATTTTGGAATGCTCTCCGGCCGTTATGAACACACCAAATATGTGGAGCAGCACTTACCAGAAGAAGAAAGAAACGAGGGATTAGCATATAATGCCAGCTTGGGAGAAATACAAAAAAATCTAGAGCAAGTTAAATCTAAAGCTGAGACGGCTCAGTTTAAAGACGGCACGGATAAAGAAAAGTTAGGTTGGGGAATTGACAATACTTCAAAAGCATTATTTGGAAAAGGCTTCCTATGGAAAAGCGGCTTGATTCCAGATATTGAAAGTTATTATAAAGCAGATATCCCTGAATTAAAATCCAGTCAAGCAATAACTTTAGATGATTCAGAAATAACCTCTAGATCTAACACCTTGCTAAAATTAGAAACTGGACTTAAAAAAACTTCTACTGCTGCATTTGCCATGATAGATGCCTGTGCTTCTTTTTCTCCCGAAACTGTAAGCGAGTTAAAACAGAATTTAGCTCAGGCTTTTACTTTATTTCACATTCGCGCATTTAATTTGATAGTCCCTTTATCTTATCGAGCTACTGTTAAATTAAATGTAAAAGGGCTGGGAGAACACTTTACTGGATTTTCAGCACCAAAACCAATGGAAAGTCAAGTAGCGATTTCTTCTACTTTACCGGAATTTGTATATGAATATTTTCAAGCTATGGAAGCACTAGCCAAAGAAGCCCGACAGAAAATTGCGGATAATAATTACAAAGATGCTGTACTAAATTTGGAAGAGATTTACATTATCAGCCTGAAGCGGGATTGGGAACGGCTGAAGAAGCTAAAAGACACTAAAGCGGGAGATATTCTAATGGAGAGAAACAATGAAGTTAAAGAAACCATCCAGAAAGTTAGAAACGTGATTAGAAATTCAGATGCTCGAGAAAAACAGTTTACTCATTTGATTCTTAATTTGGAGCAGACTAATCAATTATTGGCAGCGAAGAGGGGAGAATAAACCAAAATAAAAAGTACTCAATCATTAACTATCATGCGCATCAAAGACTTTTCTGAAGAGCAACGGCCAAGAGAAAGGCTGTGTAAACATGGCGCTTCTATTTTGTCTGATGCAGAACTTCTGGCCATTATTTTGAAAATAGGTAATAAAGAAGAAAATGTTATTGAAATGAGTCATAGAGTTATCGCTAAATATGGATTGGAGAAATTAGCTAATTGCTCTTTGCAGGAATTGCAGCAGATTAAAGGCATCGGTAACGCTAAAGCATGCGAAATTTTAGCCGCATTTGAGCTGGCAAAACGGGCCAATATTTGTGGTGCAGAAAAGAAGAATATTAAATCAGCTCAAGAAGTGTTCAATTACTTTCTTCCTAAGATGAGAGATTTGACCCAAGAACAATTTCATATCCTGCTGTTAAATACACGTAATAAACTTATCAAAGAAGAATTAATTTCCTTGGGAACACTAAACGGTTCATTAATTCATCCCAGAGAAGTATTCAAGTCAGCCATAAGAGAAAGCGCTAATTCGGTAATAATTGTACACAATCACCCTTCTGGAGATCCTGCTCCCAGTAGAGAGGATGAAGAGATAACATCTAAGCTAGTTGAAGCAGGAGAAGTGTTAGGAATAAAGGTTCTGGATCATGTGATAATTGGGAAGGATAAGTATTGGAGCTGGAAGGAGAAAAGTTTATAAACTATAGCTGATTATATACCTGCTATGGCAACTACAATTCAAGTTAGCGAGGGACTGGTACAAGAATTAAGAGATAGAAAGATGTATGATAAAGAGAGCTATGAGGAAGTTATCTTAGATTTGTTAGAAGACACTTTAGAACTATCCAAAGAAACCAAACAACGAATAGCGATAGCTGACAAAGAGTTTAAAGAAGGAAAATTTCTAACTCACGAACAAGTTAAGAAGCAGTTGGGGCTGTAAATGTACGACTTAGTCTATTCGCAAGAAGTAGTTAAGCAGCTAAAGAAACTAGAAAGAGAAACGCAAACGAGGATAATCTCTACATTAGAAAGAATTAGAATCCGACCTTATCCTTATGTTAAAAAGTTAGTTGGATGTCCATACTTTAGGCTTAGGGTAGGAGATTACAGAGTAATCTTGAATATTATGGAAAATAAATTAATGATTTTTGTGGTGGAAGTTGGACATCGAAAAAATATTTACAATGATAATCAGCTTTGATTAGTGGTCTTTTCTCCACAATTATTATAAATATACTCCAGTATATGGCTACTGGTCGAGACACTCAAGCGATTAAGTTTGATCTTCTCGTAGCCATATAGGACGAACTTTATGTAATTTAAATGAAAAGTAAAGTTCGCACGTATACAAATAAACTATGGAAAACAAGCACGTAGGAATATTGATTATAGGAGTTACCATTATCTTCTTCTTTATAGTTATGTCTTTCAATACTGCTTTGGAGAATATCATCAATGAGACCTGCACCCACGGCTTAATCTGTCCGATGTATACTACGCTTAAAAATCAGAAAATTATCAGTTATAGCTTAATTGGATTATTAATGCTAGTGGGGGCATTTGTTACTTTCTTTATGCACGAGAAGAAACTGCCACCAGAAACTAAGAAAACGCTCAATGAGGAAGAAAAAAAAAGAGCATTAGAGAATTTAGACGAGGAAGAAAAGAAAGTAATGGAATTAGTGCTTAGAGAACAAGGCTCGGCTTATCAAAGTGACTTGATTAAAGAGACTCAGCTTACTAAAGTCAAAGTCACCCGTATTCTGGATAAGTTAGAAGGAAGAGGATTGATTGAACGGAAAAGAAGGGGCATGACGAATATTGTTATATTGAAGTAGATAAGGGAGATATTAGTAGAGTAACATTTTATTTTCTTATCTTTGTCACATAATCAAACAATCCTACTTTAATTACTTTCAATGGCTTTAGTTTACTTACTACTTTCTCAATTAAGTTTAAGCTTACTTCAAATTCAATCTGCACTTCATCTAAAAATGGCTTCTTTGATTTCCCCATTAAAGCAATTACTCTTTCAGCATAGCCTTCAATCTCATCAACTACAAGATGTCCAACTCCTCTTTTTCTTAGGATTAAAATTGGTGAAATGATAAGTTTCTTGGCTTCTTTGACATTTATCTCCTCGTGCTTCTTTACTCTCATTCCTGGTTTAGAAGTTATTAAGAACCATTTATTGGCTTTAGTGATATCAATACATTTAGTAAAATGTCGTACCCGTTGATTTCGAGAAAGATAATAATC
Organism: archaeon; assembly: GCA_020053615.1. GTDB lineage: Archaea > Nanobdellota > Nanobdellia > Woesearchaeales > GW2011-AR9 > JACRPH01. The sequence goes on from JAGVMW010000122.1 coordinate 4,157, forward strand.
AGTAAAATTAGCTGCTCGAGTTGGATTAGGGGTGTATTTTCTAATATTATCCACAACCACTCGAAATTCTTTGGAGTTTTGCATCTGGAACAAAAATGCCACAAGTTACTTAAATCTTTCTTTTTTAGGCCTCAGAAACTAGTTTCACCGCCTAACTTATAAGCTGTTTCAATTCTTAAGCTCATACAAAACAGGACTGAGGTGAAATTATGACACATTTCGAAAATAAAACAGAAAGTGAAAATATAATCGCGGTAAAACCGGTTGAACACCATCCGCACAAAGACACGCACAAAGACAATAACAACGAGAAGAATTGGCACAAGTACTTATTGATCTTAGGAGTGATTCAAGTATTATTATTAATGTTCATCGCATATAAAATATCTGCTTTAGGTGCTATTACTGGAGAGAATTCTGCTCCGAGTGCTCAAGCACCAACAATTCCTAACGTACCAACTGGTGAAGCACCTGCAGTAGATAATTCTAAGCTAGTAGATAACGACGCCGTTAAAGGAGACAAAAATGCGCCCGTAACTATAGTAGAGTTCAGCGATTATGAATGTCCTTTCTGCGGAAAGTTCTATTCTCAAACTTTACCACAAATAGAAGAAAAATATATTAAAACTGGAAAAGTAAAGTTGATCTACCGAGATTATCCGTTAGGATTCCATGCTCAAGCCCAGAAAGCAGCCGAAGCCGCAGAATGTGCCGGAGAACAGGGAAAGTATTATGAAATGCATAACCTGCTGTTTGAGAAAGGAGTAGCCGGAGGAGTGAGTTCGTTTAAAGCTTATGCTAAAGAAATAAAATTAGATACTGCTAAATTTGACCAATGTTTAGATTCCGGAAAGATGAGTTCAGAAGTGCAGAAAGATGCAGCTGATGGTGGAAAGTATGGAGTGCAAGGAACGCCAGCTTTTTTCATCAATGGCAAACTCTTAAGCGGAGCACAGCCATATAGTGTATTTCAACAAGCAATTGAAGCGGAATTGAGTTAGGTGAAGAAAAATGAGAACTAATCTTTATTATTTTAGTTTCGGCTTGTTAATTATTACTACTTTATTGGTAGGATGCTCTAGTGAGGAGACAGATAGCTTAATTCCTGCCGCAGTAGTAGATATCCCCTCCTCTGCTGGAGATAAAACTACCGATACTAAAATCATAGAAATCAAAGCCTCTCAATATGTATTTGAACCGGCAGAGATAGTTGTAAATCAAGGCGATAAAGTTAAATTAATACTTAAATCGATAGATGTGGCGCATGGAATTGCCATTAAAGATTACAACGTGAAAGTGTTTGCTGATGTAGGAGAAGAAAGCGCAGTTGAATTTACAGCAAACAAAAGCGGAACATTTTCTTTTTACTGCAATGTGTTCTGCGGCGGCGGACATAAAGAGATGCAGGGGAAATTGATTGTGAAATAAATTAGAGATAATTCGGGAGGATTAGAATATGGCAACAATAACACTTAAAGTAACTGGCATGCATTGCAAAAGCTGCGAGATGCTGATCACCGATGCACTGGAAGAAGCTGGCGTAAGTTCAGCTAAAGTGGACTCAAAAACTGGAACAGCAATAATCGAGTTCGATGAAAAGAAGACAAAGATAGAAAAGATTAAAAAAGTTATTGAAAATGAGGGATATAAAGTACAATGAAACAAAAACTGTTGCTGGGAATAATACTACTTTCAATTATCGGAGTTATAATCTCTGGATACTTGGTTAGAGTACATTATACTAACAGCAGTGTTTGTGACTTTAATGGTGAATTTTCGTGCAGTTCTGTAAGCCAAAGTATTTTTGCAGAAATAAAAGGGATTCCTGTTGCTATTTTAGGAATAGTAATTTATTCAATATTGGGGATGGTGGCTTTTGGCAAGTACAAAATAAATCAAAAGGTTGATGTTCGTAAAAATGGAATTATCTATTTAATCACGCACCACAAATTATTATTACTTATAGCCATACCCGCGCTGTTGTTTTCATTTTACTTGACCTATGCGGAGTTTTTTATTCTTAAAGTAAAGTGTATATTGTGCTTAATTTCTCAAGGAACAATATTGGGTATTGCTTTAATTGGATATAAATATCATCAATTAGAAAAGAAATCATTGGAGAAATAAAAATGACTATAAAAAAAGACTTTTCAGTCAAAGGAATGGTATGTACTAGCTGTGAAAAAATCATTGCCAAGCAGGCACTAGCTTTAGATGGAGTACAAAATATTGATGTTGATTACGTCTCCGGAAAAGGACAGGTTACTTTTGATGAGAATAAAACTAGCTGGGGAAAAATCAAACATAGAATTGAACAGAAGGGATACACTTGTGGAGAGTTAGGTTCGGATTCAACGAAAGGGAATACTGCTTGGACTACCTGGATTTTAATTGGAATAGGAATACTTCTCTTAAGTTACTTTGGATTGCAATTGTATTCTAGATTCCCGCTTCCGGAAATCAGCCAGAACATGGGCTATGGATTATTGTTTATAGTGGGATTGCTAACCGGCTTTCATTGTATCGCTATGTGCGGTGGCTTTGTGGTGTCATATACTGCTAAAGGAACTGCCGAGGGGAAGAAGCCGCATCAATTGCATGCGAGTTATGCTATCGGTAAAACTATTTCTTATACAATTATTGGAGCATTATTCGGGTTGCTGGGAAGCATTATTGCTTTTACTCCTGCTATGCGCGGAGTGGCAGGGATTATAGCGGGATTATTCCTTATTATCTTCGGAATAAAAATGTTAGATATCTTCCCATTCTTACGAAGATTCCAGTTCGGACTTCCCAGATTTCTTAATCGCTGGTTGGGAAAAGAATCACAAGAATATGCAAACAGCCCATTGGTAATTGGATTGTTAAATGGATTAATGATTGCCTGCGGGCCGTTACAAGCAGTATATATTCTGGCCGCAGGAACGGGCAGTATGCTGGAAGGGGCTAAGATGTTGTTCATATTTGGATTGGGAACTTTACCAGTGATGTTGGGCTTTGGCTACTTTGCCAGCATGATTAGTTCTAAAGCTACGATGAAAATACTCAAAGCATCCGGAGTGTTAGTTATTATATTAGGGTTGATAATGCTTAATCGCGGATTAGCTTTAACTGGCGGCGGATTTGATTTTGGTTCACTCGCATCGGGATTTGGCTCATTTGGAAATGGAGGTAATTCTGGATCTCCTAGTGCTGGACAAACTATTGCTGGAACTACATTCAAAGATGGCTATCAGGAGATTAAGATGACGGTAGATGGAAGCGGCTTTACTCCCAATAAGTTCGTGCTGAAGAAAGGAGTTCCGGTAAAATGGATTATTGATGGACAACAATTAAATGGATGTAATAGTGCTATTACTGTGCCTAAATACGGATTGAATTTTAAACTTAAATCCGGAATTCAAACTATCGAGTTTACACCAACGGAATCTGGAACAGTTCCCTGGAGCTGTTGGATGGGGATGCTGCGGGGAACTTTTGTAGTGCAGGATGAAGTTAATACTCCTGCTGCTGTGGAAGCTTTGAACCAAGTTCCAGCTCCACCTAAAGGAGCAAGCTGCGGCATGGGCGGCGGCTGTGGGTGCGGAGGAGGATAATTGCGGAAATTTAATTTTACATTTATTATTTACTATTCTTTTTTCTATTTTTCTCGTATTTGTTTAGCATCTTCAAAATCCTTGTCATAAATATCGCTGGAGCCGCATCCCCGCAGGAGCCATCCCTCTGCGGCTCTCTAAGTCAATATCTAATGAATTTTGACCTAATGATGCTAAACAAATACTTTTTCTTCTGTATAGTACCGAATTAGGTTTACATCAAAAATCAAAAAATCGTTTTTAAATGCTTATAAACAAAAACCCGACCACCCCATATACTTCTTTTTTTCAA
>JAGVMW010000181.1 GCA_020053615.1 archaeon
AACCATATTTTCATTGCCATGCCCATTTAATACCACTAATTTTGGCGAAAATTTTGTTAAGCGATTTTCTACTTCAGTTTTAACTGCTTTTTCTCGGTTCAAGTCTAAAACTTTAATTCCTTTACTTTCTGCTAAAATAATTGATTCTTTACACCAATTGGACAAATAATGAGTGGTTGGATCATGCTCCGGTCTTGTAAACAAAATCAAACTCATACTAATCCATCTTTAATTGCGCAGAGGAATTCCATTTCTATCTCAATCATCTTATTTCCAATAGAATCCCCTTTCTGAACGTGTTGAATTATCTGCTCTTTAGTAAATTCCCCGAAACTGCCTATGGAAATCTTTTTATCTGGCGAAAGGGTATCTAATCTGGCAATCACTAATTCTTTAATTTCTTCTGACAGGTTCATATTATCTTCAGCTCTCTTAGTTTTTTAAGTATTTGTTTGGATTTTTCGGTGTTGTTCACGACTTCTACATAAGCTACGTTCCAAGTTAGCGGTTCTTTATCCAATATTAAGATTATCTCTTTTCTTAAGTTTAAAGGGATATCTGCATATATCTTAAGGAATATTTCTCTTAGAGCCATAGTTGATAGAAGAATACACTTAGATTTAAATCTTTCTGGCGCCAGTAACACTTCTTTAAAAAGTTGCTATCAAATAAGATTTAACCGAAAAAAGAAAGAAAAAACTAACTTATCAACTTAACCGTATAAAATGAGTCAGTTATCACACTGTTTGCTATTTTTACATTCATTACTTTCAACCCTTTTGGAACATCATACACTATTTTCCCTTTCTTTGTAATTCCTGGATTTACCAGTTCAAACATAAGTGCTGAGCCTTCAGGTTTTAAGTAAATTGCTGCCATGGTATCTGCACTAAATTCTCTATTTTGGTCATCTACCAATTTAATGAAAGAATCCATTAAGTAGTTAGCTGACTTTCCAGTATTTTCTATCTCAACGTCAATTATTAGAAATTCACCACTTGCCTCTTCGCCAAAGAAAGTTCCCGCAATATCTTCTCCAATCGATTTCTGTTTGGTCATTTTAGTTATTTTCCAAGCGAACTCTCCTGCTGCAATCTTATCACCTAATTTAAATTCCTGCTGAGGTTTCGGTTGCTCTTGAACTACTTCCTCACTGGACTTTGAGGGTAAACTTGCTTCTTTTTTTACGGAATTATCTATCACTGGTGCGGTTTCTGTTTTGGGTTGAACTTCTGTTTTAGATGCTTCTTTTGCTGTTTCTACAGCTACATCTTTAGTAGAAGAGCTTGGTTCTGTATCAGGAAGAATATTCCCCAGAATGATTAATCCCACAAATACATAAATGCAAATTGCCCACCAACGCTTATACCACATTTTCTTAGCTTGTTCCATTATCTTACCTCCAATTAATTTTAGTTGAGAGAAACCCCATGCATATTTAAGCGTTTTGGTTGATAGTAATACTTCAGCAATCTGAAGCGTTACCGTCATCAGGTCGAGCCTCTTCGAAGTTTACTGCGAAGCTGACAGAGGGAAGGCTCCTACGGAGATGTCTGCTCTCGGTAAAACACAGCAAGAGGCGAGAAGACGGTAACGCTTCACGTCAGGATGCTGAAGTATTACGGTTGATAAGTAGTTGATACTTAGGTCACTTTATTCATAAATGTTAAGTTGATAGCTAGTTGATATGAATAGCACATTCTGGAAGCAGGTAGGTTACGTTAAAAGAAGTACTAATCGCGCCAAAGCACTGGAACTAACATTAACACCCATAACGCCTTCCGAACTAGGAAGAACCATGAAAATAAGCCTAACGCATGCCAGCAAGATAATACGAGAATTACACTCACAAAAACTAATCACCTGCCTCAACAATGAACTGAAAGTAGGAAGAATCTATCAAATCACACTCACTGGAAAGAAAGTGCTGAAAACAATTTCTGGAATAAAAGTATTTGTTTAGCTAATTCTTAACTTTTACCTTTGAAGTATATTCTCTAGAAGCTAAAAGCATAAATACTTGTTAGCTACTTTGTAGCTAATGAAGGAAACAAATATCCACCTCACTGGGTTTGAGATGCTTGAAAAACAAGTGAACCAAAGTGGGAACAGTGGTCGTGTCTACGTTCCCATTGAATGGGTTGGCAAAAAGGTAAAAATAATCCTTCTTGAAAAATGAGCTTGATAGAAGTTGCAGGGATATTAAAAGAGAAGTCTAAAGATGAAATAATCGAAGATTTTCTTGAACTCTACAGAGAAAATGAAAGATTAAAGAAGACAAAAGAAGCTCTTGAAAAAGAGCTTCGCAAGTATAAGAATCCCAATACTCCTCCTTCTGCGAATCAGCATTTAAAGCCAGCTTACTCAAAAGCGATTGAAGTAAAGTCGCATAAAAGAGGTGCGCCGGCAGGTCATGCAGGAAAAACCAAGCCGAAAATAGAAACTCTAAATGAACGGCACATATTTGGGAAAGAATGTCCTCAATGCTTAAGCAAAAACTTTAATGTAGTTGGACAGAAGTTTCAACAACAAGAGGAAATACCTCCTGATATTCAACCGGAAGCAGTAAATATCACTCGTGACATTTGTCAATGCAATAACTGTCAGTTGAAATTTTTAGCACGTGATGAACAGACTCCGTTGCAAGGTAAATTTGGTATACACTTGATGGTGCTGGTTATTTTTCTAAAATTTATTGTGAGAGGAGTCTTGCGAAAGACAGCAAGTTTCCTCGAAGCAAGCTTTGCACTAAAGCTTGCACCTGCCAGTGTGCAAGCCATAATTGAGAGGGCAGCAGAAGCTGGAGAAAAAGAATATGAAAATCTTAAGAACAAAATAAAATTAGCAAAGCTGTTATATATCGATGAAACTAGCTTCAGCGTTCTGGGAAAGAACTGGTGGGTCTGGGTTTTCAGATCTGACACAGATATGCTCTTGGTTATCCGAAGCAGTAGAGGGAACAATGTGCTTGAAGAAATACTTGGAAAAGATTATGCGGGCATAGTCGTTTGTGATTGCTGGCGTGCATATGACTTCCTCAGCAATGCTTTGTTACAGCGTTGCTGGGCGCATTTACTTCGCAAGTCGAAAGTATTTGAAAGTGTCGCAGGCAGGCACTTCCACAAGAAGATTTCTGCACTTTTTGATGAGATAGTAAAATTCAACAGCACAGAAAAAAGTGAGAAGCAGAGGCTCCGCAAGTATACGCAGATGACAAAGAAGCTACAAAAAATAACCAACCATTATTCAAGATATGAAGAATGTAAAGCAGTAGTCAAATACATTGATTTTCATATTGATAGCTGGTTCACCTGCATTAAAATTGCAGAGGTTCAGCCAACTAATAATTATGCTGAGCAAGCAATTAGAGAAACGGTTTTAGTTCGCAAGATTATCGGAGCGTTCCGCTCCGTCGAAGGAACTAAAACCTATGAAACACTGGCTTCCCTTATTGCAACATGGCAATTGCAGAAATGTGACATAAAGAAAGAATTAACCAGAATGTTATCGGCTAATCTGTGCTAAAGAGCTAAACAAATAC
>JAGVMW010000124.1 GCA_020053615.1 archaeon
GAAAAAAGAAAGCCATTGGCATGGTGGGGTTTTTATTTATAAACATTTAAAAACGCTTTTTTATTTTTTGATGTTACGTGATATCGGTACTATACATTTTATAATTCTAGTTAGAATACTATACAACACCAACTCTCTCACTGCCTTCCTTTCGCATACGCAACCAACTGTTGAATATACCCCTCAATCGGAACTGCTACCGGAATATTCCTCAACACGATTCCGTCCCCTAAATCCACCGAATACGTCTTAAATAACTTGTCCCAAAAGTTCTGTTTCCGATCTACCTTTTCAATAGCATGATAAAAATGTTCTTTCTTTTCTACAATTAATCTATCCTGATAGAAAGTATGTGGCAAACTGGCTTGATGATAATCTAAAAAAATTCCCATTCCCACAATTATGGTTAGAACCACTAAGGCAATAATCTTCACTAAAGTATCTTCTCCAGCAGCGAGATTAAGTAAAGTAATGTTTAACAGTATTCCTGAATAAAAAATTACGCCTAAAACTATCAGTAACAGCGTCTTGGGAATAAGCGTCCTCTTTTTATTCTGTGGTAGCACATAAACCGGCTGACCTAAGTTTGTTGATGGATTCATGGTAAGTATACTTTTATTTGTTTAGCATTAAACTCGACCCCGGTCTCCTAATGTGAGTGCGCTCACACTTCGAAATCCTCGCTTATGTAATCGTTGGGGTGACATCCCTGTAGGGGGCAACCCCCTGTCACCATCGCGAGTTTAATCAAAGGGATTTCAACCTGATGATGCTAAACAAACATATATTGTCTATGGACCTGCCCGGATTCGAACCGGGGGTTTACTCGACGTCAACGAGTCGTCATAACCGCTAGACCACAGGTCCTTTAGTTAGGGGAGCTGTTTTAAAGTAAACTGCTTTTATAGACACTAACCTTAACTTTCACCCCAATACAAACAATAAAGCTTATATTCCTTTATAAATTTTCTTCCCTAATGCCTCACGAACATCACTTTTGGTGGCGGTTCTATCCGCACAAAGAATTAACCCAAGTATACCTCTCTTCCGCAGTTAGAGGATTCGCTAATTCTATCGTCGGATTATTTGTTCCCATATACTTATACACTGTGTTGGGATACAGTTTAACTGCAACCCTTTCTTTATTCGTATTCTTTGCCTTAACTTTAGCCATCTCATCACCTTTTGTTGCCAAATTTGCTGCTAAATACGGCTGTAAACATTCTATTCTCGTCAGCACACCGTTATACATTTTATTCACCATGCTGTTGTACACACTTCCATATTTCAAAGTTCCTCTATGGCTGCTGGGGATTATAGCGGGAGTATCTATCGCTTTTTATTGGATGGGAATGCATCTTGAATTCAGTAAAGTCAGCGACCATGCTCATCGAGGAGAAGAAGTAGGTAAACGAGAAGGGATTACTATTCTAGGCACTTTGGCTGGACCAATCGTCGGAGGAGTGATAATCCAACTCTTTGGATTCAAGCCAGCATTTATACTCTCTTCTATTATCCTCTTCATCTCCGCATTATTTTTATTTCTCAGCAAAGATAAGCATGCTCATTACAATTTCCATTTTAAAGAATTGTGGGATAAACGCCATTGGAAATATTCTTTATTCTTCATAGCTCGAGGAACACGAGTGATGGCTGCCGGTGTTATCTGGCCATTATTTGTATTCGCAGTATTAAATGATTATTTCAGGTTAGGCGCATTAGAATCAATTCTAGCTGCAGGAGGAGCTTTATTATTATGGCTGTCCGGTAGATTTAGCGACCACATTAGCAAAAGCAAGATCTTACATTGGGTAACTCCGTTTGAGTCATTGTCCTGGTTTTTACGGGCACTGGTTGCCACTCCACTTCAAGCGTTAGGAATTACCATCTTTGGTTCGGTTACTTACGGAGCATATGAATCCCCTGCAGGAGCATTAGAATATGACCGCGCCGGAAAGAATGTCTTAGCTTATTTTGTAAGCCGGGAAGTATTTATTTGTGTCGGCAGATTACTGGTGTTAGGAATCGTATTATTAACAGATACTTTAACTCACGGATTAGTGCTTAATGGGTTTATGATGCTGACTGCGTTATTGTTCTAAACTAAAAATGAAACTTAACCCCGAAAACGAATTCTTAAAAAATCTTATCAAATTACAATATGGACTAAAAGTTCAACCTACGCTAAAAAAAATATCTTCTAAAATATCTTGGGCGAAAGGCTGGCCTAAAAACAATCAATCTTTCTGGAATGCTGAAGCATTTATGTGGGAGCATAAAGTCGATAAAGAAATCCGTAAACTCATCTCTGCACAGCTCCTGTTTCTGCACGGAAAGAAAAATCTAGACTTAGGCTGTGGAGGTTATTCATATATTCCTTCAGTTGGTTTCGACTTTTCCCAAAAGATGCTTGACTTTAATGATAACTGCATCAAAAAGGTAGAAGGCGATTTAGAACAAAAACTTCCTTTCCAAAATGCTTCTTTTGATTCAGTAACAGCAATATTTGTGTTAAACTATGTGAAGAATTATCCTCAATTATTATCTGAAATCAACCGCATACTTAAACCTAAAGGATTCTTTGTAACAATATTATATTCTAAGAACATAAATTCGTGGCAAAGGCAAAAGGAAGTGAATAAGTTAAGTCAAAAAGAATGGAAAAAAGTCCTCAGCGATGCTGGATTTTCAGTCAAATTGAATGGAAAGCAAGGATTGTGGCTCTTTAAATGCATCAAATTAACCTAAACCTACCCAAAAACTTATTAAATAAAGTAAACTAACCATGTCAAAAAGAGGAAAAATGACTAAATCTGAGTTATGGGAAAATAAAACACCGGGACGTTCTGAGCTATTAGTAAAATATGGCTTCATTAAAGGAGATAAAAAAGAAAAATATGAATACAATGAGAAAAGTAACTGTTACGAACCACTTGAAGGAGAAAAATTAGATACAAGTGATGCTGATGAAGAAGAATTAGAAGTAGCTAAAGAATTGTTTAAGAAGTTAGGATATCCTACTTCACTTAAGACCTATCACTTGATGTGGGAATTACATGATTTAAGTTTGGAAGAGCCTTATTTTTGGGTGTTAGATGTGCTAAAAGAAAGTTTCCCAGATATAATTAAATTAGAAGATGCTTTTGCGGCTTCAGAGAATTCGGCATTTTTTGGCATAACTCAGCAAAGATTGGGTGGACAGCAGGATAAAGTCTCTCAATACTTAGCTACTGCGGGAAAAATGGTTAAAGAACTGTTTCAGATGGTGCGCGAGCTTAGAATTCTAGACGAGCGATTGAATTATTACAACAAAGTTGCCGATCAGTTGGGCAAGCCGATGTCGCAGCGAGATAAAGGCTCAGATATAACCCTTAAAGGAATTTTTGTAGATTTGGTGCAAGGCGGTGGAAAGAGCGCTTCATCCATATTTGGTATGTCGCGTGAATTGGAATTTATTACTCTGCCTGATTTGTTTTTTGATGCGCCTCCGTTTAAAGATGAAACCGAGATAACTAATCATATTGAAGTGCTGAGAAAAGATTTCAACCAAAGTGTGCTGAGAGTATTACATCGCCATTTGGTTCAATATATATCCTGGAGATCTTCTACCCATAAAGAACACACTAATAGAAGAGGATTTATGCTAAAATATTTGCTGCAGCACTTCGAAATAATAAAGATGTACTTAGCATGGACCAAACCATACTTAAAGCATGTAGCTAGGCTTCATTTGAAAGACAAAGGCGTGGATTCAGCCGAGTTAGTGTCTGCTTTTGAAGGAAGTTTGTTGGATATAGAATTTTTAGCACGGAAGAAGCATACCAAAGATGAATTTAAAGGAGCTAACAGCTGTATTTTAGCTACGTTTAATTATCGAACCAGAGCTGAACTTAAAGTAGTCCAAGAAGGATATCAGCGCGGACCAGTGCATATTGGTAAGATGGAAATGTTCCTGCGCGCTTATGCCTGGTCTGACAAGCAAGTAGAAATGTATCAAAAGTTAAAAGAAAAAGAAACCATGTTATTGATGGCGGAAGTTTCTGGTTCAGTATATTCAGCCATGGAAGCGTTAGGAGAAGAGTTGGATAAATATATCGCCGAAGCGCAGGGAAAGAAATCAGAAGAAGAGGAAAAGAAAAGTACTAAGTCTGACGAAGATAAATCTATCTGGGAAAAATTATTTGGAGATTTCTATACGCCTAAGAAAGTAAAAGATAAAGCAAACAAGAAGCCTAAGAAATCGGCCCAGGAGGAAGAAGAAAGAATAAAGAATGCACTTAAAAACAATGTCGTAATTAAACCAGCTACCGTGCCCTGCTGGGGTGTGTACAATAACTTTAAGAAGTCACGCGGAATGATTGCGTGGTAAGTTTTATAAATTAATCTTTGTTCTAACAAAATCATGACTCTTGAACACAAAATTAATTGGAGCGATGTAAAGCACAAATATGATTCTCCTCTTGCATTTTATGAACAGCATTACTCCGGTGTAACTCGGGGTGTTCTTCGATACCAAAATTTTGGGTTATATATGAAACTAAGAAGAGATGGAATATTAGCTCAAGTACCCACCATAAAGCCTGTGGAAAGCATTGAAGATCCACTTAAAATTTATCATCGAGATTATACTGGAATGACGCGAAGCGAGCTTAAGAAAGCAAATCCTGCTCTCTACGTTAGGATGTGGAGGCATGATGTTTTGCAAGAAGTTCCTCTCAAATTAGGCGTGTAAAAGCTTTTATAGTCCAATACTATTTCTATAACTTATGCCTGAACCAAACCTAAAAGAGCTTCCTCCGGAAGAGCGTCTTAAGAAGCTGAAAGAATTAGAGAAGCAAAAGAAGAAAGAAATAGAAGATGCTCAGAAGCTGATAAAAGACAGCGAAGTAGAAATTACCGAGAGGCACAAATTCAAAGAGAAAGTTCCGATTGGGGCGGTAGCAGCAGATGACTTAGAAATACTTTCTGATGCAGAGAAAGAAATTGTAGCGGCACATCGTGGAATTAAAAAGAAAGCTACCGCAGAAGAAGATACGCCTAAAAAAAGAATCTCAGCTATTGTAGAAGAAGAGGAAGAAGTAGCTGAAAAACGTTCACGTAAAGAAGCACAGAAGAAAGAAGAATCGCTGGAAACAATGGCTCGAGGAGCTCCTGAATTGCCTGAAGCGCTTAGAAATTCTGAATATGCTGCCCATCTTAGCCAGAAGCCCATGCAGAATTTGTATAATGAAATTACTAAGATAAACCATGCCGTTGAGGATAAAGGGTATATTAATCGGGAAGAAGAACGTAGAGTACAGTATCTTACTTCAGCAGTAGAAAGGAAGCTGGAAGATGTGCAGGCAGGCAGGTATTCGTTTACTGAAGACGTCGGCAGAGCAGCTAGCTTAACTCAGCAGATAGGAGACAAGTTAAGAGGGATGTATCACAGCGAGCAGAAAGACGGAAAGAATGAATTGTATAAGTATTAATTGTTTGGTTGTTGTGAGTTTATTATCCCAGCTCTTTCTCGAACTTCTTTGAGTCAAATCTGAACCCTTTACCTAGAAATCCCATAATACTTTGCGTATCATTATATGCATTCTGCAAACACACTGAAGCTCCAGGAGAAGGAGTGATATTAAAAATAATCTTATTCCCTAATATTTTAGCCTCTCCCATCACCAGCTTCTTTTCATTAGTATTAACTATCTGCGGCCTTATCCCACCAACTTTCCTCCTAAACTTTAGCTCACTTAATTTTATTGAAGGAACAATCTTTTTTACTTCTTGAATAAACATATATTTTTCAATGAATGGCAGATCAAATCCAAAATTCTTAATCACATACTTGAATAATATCGGTTCAGATAATATCTTTAACAAACTTAACACTCCTTCAATCCTAAATACTGAAGTTTTAAAAAAATCTGGAACAGTAGCATAATGATGCCTTTCCAGCAGAGGCAATACTTTAGCGGTAGGTCCGAAACGTGTCTCTTTTGGATTTCCAATGTCAAGGTCTCCATGTATAGCAGCGAAAGGTAATTTTTCAATCTGCAACGTATAAACTTTGCCATTGAGCGGCACAGTCCGTTTTGTGAGTGATAGCACCATATCCACCTGAAAACAAGGACGGCTTTGCCGTCCTGTTTTCATTTAATGAGATGCAACTATCGCA
>JAGVMW010000127.1 GCA_020053615.1 archaeon
AATGAGATGCAACTATCGCATCTCAGCCCAGAAAATCACTCTCGATTTTTCTGGGCAGTGGTGATAATGGTGCTATCACTCACTTTTTGGATTGTGCCTGATTGTTATACTGAAGAGCGCAAATAATTGATTATAATGATTGTGTTCTTCCCGGTATTATTAATTCTTTAAGTGCTTTGGTCTTGTCTACGTCTTCTTCAATGTTTTTAACCATTTTGACTCTCCTCTTAAGTTAACTTACAACTCAACGAATGTAATCTTGCTCGAAATGAGGAATAAGCATCATCATGTTTGTCGATGGTGAGCAACCAGATTACGTTGTCTTTAATGTAATAAATTAGCCGAATATTTCTGGTTATGGGCTCACTATAACAATTTTCCCCACCGCTCAGATGTTCCTGCCGCAAAGGGTTTTCTTTAATCTTCTTCTTTTTCTTGTAGAAAATCTCCAGGTCGGGAGTAGAGAGCTTATCCAAGTCACTAAAGAAGTCCGGATGCTCTTTTACAATCCATTCATTCAACCTTAACTCCCCTCTGTTTGAGATAATCATCAAGCTCTTGTTCGCTTTTTCCGATAGAGGGAGAGACGTTTATTTCCATTATTCTCTTCTTTACAATGTCATCGGTAGATAGAAGTTCTTCTACATCTGTGGCTAGAGTCTCCATGTCTAAGAGTATCTTTCCAAGCATTTCTCGGGGTACGGCTATGGTTTCCATCTTAAAGGGATAGATTTTAGGGTAATTTATAATTCTTTTGCTTTTTTTCATATATTCATCGTTACTTCTGGCGAAGAGGAGGTTACGCTGGAAGTTTGGTCCGAGCCGCCGTATTCTACTTCGCCTTTGTTGCTGATGACAAAATCAGCGCAGATGTTTTCTACTTCCTCTCCTTCAATATCTATCATCTTGGTGTTGAACATGATGCATACTTCATTATAATTTTCTTTGAGATATCTTACAATAACTCCACCATCAGAGTTGCCATTCTTTAGTTCGATTACTTGTTCTGGGGGAGTGCCTACTTTTTTGAATATCCAAAGAGACTTTTCTCCGTGCAGTTCTAGATTTAATTTTACGGCAATGCCGTCTTCGTCTACGTAAGGAGTATTGGCTTGATCGGCAGGCGCAGTTACTCCCCAACTGATTTTGTAGAAGTAACCTTGTGCTGGCTCGCTTGAGTCTGGTTCGCCATCTTCGTCTGCATCTGCGTAACAGAAGTCATTTACGCATACTTGCTGCTTGGCGCATTTCCATTCGCTTTCTGCTTCTGGAGCGGTATTTCTTTCGCATAAGATGGGTGATTTTTGTGAACTCTTTTCTGCTTGGAGTGCTCCTACTGATTGTGCAGTTCCGTAAGGGTCTAAGATAAAGGCAGCAGATTGTCCGGGTGATTTGGAGCGTTTGGCTTCGTCGTAGTCGCAGACTTCTCTCATGAGTTGTTCATCCACACCAAAAATCCATTTTCCTGCTGCGGTGTTGAACATTTCTTTATTAGCCCATTCAGTCCAACCTTGACCGACTCCAGGAAACATAAGATTAGAGAGAGCTTGATAGCTGCCGAGTTTCTGGGCGAACGCTCCTACGGCGCCGAAGTATTGTCCTACTGACTGTGCCCCTTGATACCATCCAGAATTAGTCATGCTTTCCAGCCAGAAGGATTGGTCGTCGTATTTTTGTTGGGCGATTTCGAGTTCTGCTACTTCTTGTTCTGCTTTTTGAGCGTCTGGGGATTTGAGGTTTTTAGGGTCTTTCACTTCTGTTACTTCTGTGTTTTTGTTGTCCACCCATTTGCCATTCTTCTTGATTAAAGTTTTACCATCAACTTCAATGGTAGAATCTTCTGGTGCGTCTGTTAACTGTGCAGAGGAAGGATCCTTCACCGATTGGACTTTTGCGGCATTTTCTTTCGCTGCTGCTACCAACGGCTTCATCTTCTCCGCCGCTTCGGCATGGGTGATTTTACCAGAAGCGAGTTCTGTTTCTATGTCTTGTTTTTGCACGACGAGAGATGGTTCTGGAGAAGGTTGAGGTGGTGCAGGAGCGGCAGGAGCGCCTGGTGTTACCATCGTAGCTGAAGCTGCAGGAGCTGCAGGAGTCGCCTGTTTCAAAGCAAGCAATGATTCTTTAGATTTCTCTTGATACGCTGCTAAAGCAACATCGCTCATTTCATCTTTGGCAACTGCATCTAGTTCTTTTCCATACTGTTCTTTATATTTTGCTTTTACCTGTGCTAAATCCGCACCGCCCAAAGCTTTCTCAAATTCATCTTTTCCCACGGAGGAGAGTCCGCCAGTGTTGTCGAATAATTTGTTTAGGTTGTTGGTGGCATCGGTGACTTCTTTTGATGGTGCAGAAGCTGGTAACGGTGGAGATGGTGCAGTTGGAACTGTTGGTGCAGGAGCTACCACCCCCAATGGACTGGGAACGCCTCCGACTTGAACGTTAACACTTTCACTCGGAGCAAAAGCTAATTTTGTTTGATCAAAATCGTTCTTATCGTCAAACGTGTTCTTTTGCTCTTCAGTTAACTGTGCCCATTCTTTTCTGGCAATGTCTTGATTTGACTGAAGCAGTTTTTTCACATAAGCCATATTTTCCTCTCCAAACCCGTACTCGCCATTTATCTGATCATACTGCTCATCAGAAAGATAACCCTGGGTGTGTAATTCATCAATCTGTTTGGAATTATCTCCATAATATTCTCCGGACAGTTGATCAAAACCAGAACCAAGAACTAGTTTTGGTTTACTGCTGTCATCTTTGCCTTTAAGAGTATAAAGATAAACATTATTTCCTTTAGAATCTTTTTTATTTTTGTCCAATTCGTAACTTCCATCCGGATAAATTGTTAACATATTATCGCCAGATTCGTAAGCTATCACACCATCTGGACTAAGGCTAGTAGTTTTAACACTGTCAAAACCAAGTTTATTAGCTAAGTTGTTCGCAGTAGGATAGGGAGATTTCGTTACGACCATTAATTGCGATTGGGCTAATCCCGATTCATACGATTTGTCCATTTCATTACCCACTACCTCGGCTTGTAATTTTAATTTCTCTGCTTTTTCGTAATTTCCCTGCTCTACCGCTGCGATAGCTTCATCATATTTTTTCACTTGCTCTTTAGCTTTCTCAGCTGCTTCTAAATATTTTGAACTCTCAACAGAGTCAGTCACTTTAAATGCTTCTTGGTCTAGAAAATCAGCATAAGCTTGAACTTTTGCCCTATCATCGGCTAGAAGACCAACAGCTAAATCTTTCTTATCCTGAATTATCATCTGTCCTTCTGCTAGGATTGAACCTCCGGATTCCGCAGACCAAAAGACCGCTTTGGCGCTCTTAAACTGTTCTTGACCACCAAACAGTTCTTTCTCACTGGATGTTAATAAATCCCATTCTTGACCCAAAGCTAATTTCTGCTTTTTCTGAACAATCTCTTGGGCATCAGCCAAGTTTCCCTGAACATTAAATACGCCTTCTCCGGTGATATCATCATACTCTTCTTTAGTCAGCAAGCCTTTGGCATACAAATTATCAACCACGGCAGGGTTGTCTTCGTAATATTGACCGTTTGTAGCACCACTCTTTAGGTCATCCATTAATTGGGCTGCTTCCAGTGCTTCAAAATTTGTTGATTCGGTGCTGACGCCGCCGCTAAGGGGGACGGTTATTCCTGCAGGAGAGGCGGCTACTTGAGGACTCTCTGATCTTAAATACTTCTGATATTGAGCATACTCCTCTGGGGCAAGCCCTTCTTTCAGGCTTTTGTCAAGGTTCTCCTGCACTATTGTCTGAGCATAAGCCAAAGTCTCTTGTCCATTAAACGCCCCATTTCCATTAATCTCTTCGTATTGCTCTTTGGTAAGCAAGCCTTTCTCGTATAATTTATCAATCGCCGCAGGATTATCTTCATAATATTGGCCTTCTTTAGCACCAGTTTTTAAGTCATTTAACAATTGTTCAACTTCCGCGACTTCAAAAGCTTCTGGTGCAATGGATACGGATGTTTCTTTACCTTCTGCAACTTGCGGCTTACCAGACGGCTTCGGCACACTCCCTTTCGTTGCAGCCGCAAGTTGATCCTCATTAAATTTTTCAAAAATTTGCTTTAAAATCGTACCATCTGATTTAACAATATAAACATATTTCACCCCATTCTCAGTATTTTCATGATACTCAACTCCATTAATATCTGCTCCTTTGGTTGCTTCTAATGGAATATTCCCCACAGCTTTGGGTGTTTCAAATGTTTTAATCATTGCTTGCTCAACATTAGCTATCAAAACATCAGTTGCTTGTTGTCCCTCTTGGAATTTCTTTTCTTGCTCAGCATACATTACCTCTGTTAAGCTAGCATACTTTGCATAGTCTTCATCGTTCAACTCACTTTTCATATCTGTATCTAAATCAGTTTTGGCTATCTCTTTATACTTCTTTTTAATCAGCTCAATTTCATCTGACGATTTATCTTTTAATGCTGCAAAGATAGCATCTTCATCAGTTCCCCAAAAATCATCTACTCCTGCTTCAAACAGCTTAACAGCGGTTTCAGAAGCTTTTTTTGTTTGGGCAGCTTTATGCTCCTTTGCATCAGATATTGACCCAGCGGATATAACCTCACTTTCACTTTTCTCAGCCACATCTTTTTTAGGAATTTCTTTCATCACCAATGTTTTTTTGTTTGCTGTGGAAGATAATTCTTTTACAGATTCAACATCACCCGCATTAGGAACCTGCTCTTTTAGTTCATAATCAATCTCTCCTTCAAACGGCTTGAACACTAAACCTTCAGAAGTAGGCACATATTCCCCGCTGCCTTCTAAAGCCGCCAACATCTTCTTGTTAAATTCGTCAGTATCCTCGGCTCCTACTGCCACAACAGTCCCCATACTAATTCCTTTATCCTCCAATACTTTCTTCGTTGCCTGCATCTGCTGTTCCGTAACTACTGCCCCTTGGGATGTAACATATAACTTATCCCCATTACCATCTACAAAATTATCTCCGTTGGGAACACCTTTCGCACTAAAAGAAACTAAATTTTGTATTTTTTCATTTGCTCCTACTTTAATATAAACAGGTTTACTTGACTTTAAACTTTCATGGCTAATTGGCACATAAGTAGCTACTACTGTCCCTTTGCCATTAGTATCTAAATTATATTTAGTTCCAGTACTAGCTATCACTTCCGTTCCCGCATAGGGCACATTATTTTGGGTGTAAAATTTCCCGTCTTTAAAAGTCAAGGGTTGATCATATTTGTTCTGATAAGTCACTCCCAGTTTAGAGCTGGGTGCTGCCGCGGCCATGAGAGAGCTGAATTTAGCTATTTCTTTAGATGAAGAAGGTAATTCGTAACTGGGTGTTGCTGGCTGTAATGTTTCTCCTCCCGCAACTACCGATGGGGAGGATTGTAAATCGGAGGTACCTGCTTTTGCTAGTTCTTGTTTGCTTAGTCCAGGAACATCCTGAGTTGTATAAAACACAGCCACATCTTTGACCGGAGTGGTCTTCCCTTTTGCATCTTTGAATCCCAGTCCTCCGTTAGAATCAACAACCAGTTCCCCATCTCCTTCTAAAGCAGCAAGATATTGTTGATTAATTTTATCTGGTTCTGTCACTATGTCCGTTGCAGCAAGCATTCCACTCTCAACTAACTTCTTCCCAACGGCAGCCACTTGCTTTTGAGTGAGTGCATACCCTTTGCTGGTCAAAAACATAGGGTTTCCATCGGCATCCGTTAAATCACCCGCTGGCAAACCGTTGGTGATAGTAATCTTGTCTGAGATACTTTCTCCGGCACCAACCTTAACGTAAACCGAAGTACTGCTCACTACAGTGGGCACTGGCACTAAAGTTGCAGTAGTTTTTCCTTGACTATCCACTTGATAAATTTTCCCAAAGCCCATTCCTATGCTCTCCTGGACTTTTCCTTCGGTAAAGGCAGTTCCATCTGGTTTGAAGAAAACATTACTTTGAGCAGATTTATAGACGAGCTGATTAGTAGAAGTTTTGTAATCTCCCGGAGCAACTTCCAATGCTTCAGAACTTTCACCAATCAAAAAGCTCTTGGATCCTTTCTGCCCCGACTGAACGAGCTGCACCACACTTCCAGACGGAAAATTAACTGGTTCCCAATTATCTCCATCAGCACTTAATTGATAAGCCATGCGAGCTTTATTATCTATGCTAATGACTTTTGCCCCGCTCTTGGTTACTAAAGTATAATCCGTTCCATCAACTGGTTTACCTATCGCCCCTCCCACAACATTCCCTCTATCCCACCAGCTCATACCAGCACGATTAGCTGGATTTCCCCATAAGAAACATTTAACCACACCAAAGAAGCCAGCACAATTATCCGTAGAATCAGTAGCAGCGAATGTAATCGTACTTAAAACTAGCAGAAAGATAACACCAATTACCACGAGCCTCTTTTTTAAGTTCATTATCCTATTTAAGGTCCTATTCTTGATGAGTTTTTAAATGTTATTCTGAAATGGCACAGTCCGTTTTGTGAGTGATAGCACCAGCTCCAGCAAAAACTTCTGGAGATTATCGATTATTCTCTGCTCCAAATGTCTTTCAGAATAATGCTTCTCTTCGGGGAAACCCAAAAACTCTAAGACATAGGGATCTTTTACGACATCTGCAGCAGTTTCTATTACCTGCCCGTGGTGTGCTAAAGTTAGTACAATTTTATTGTCTTTACTCAGTGCAATTCTCTGAAATAAAGCCGAACTTTTCTGCCTTTTTAACTCTCTTACTGACCATTTTTCATTAATGCATTGTTTTTCATAGAAAGAACGTTCTAAATCATTTTCTATCATCAATAACTCCACATAATGACTCCATCCCAATTGGTCAGACAGTGTCTGACTTTTTGAATATTTAATGTAAAACAAGCGCATATATATCACATTGCTTCTGCTAAACCCTTTTCCATACCTTTGTCTTAAATCTTTGGCGAGAATTTCAAATAGCTTGCTTCCATATTCTGCACTTTCTTTATTAGTTTGTTCAAATTCGACCATCCTCTTTCCTATTTCCCAATAAGTATTAACCAAAGTTTGGTTTATTTGGTAAAATATATTTTTCCTTGCTTTTTCTAATAATTCACCTATTGAATCAAGAAGTACATTATAATCTTTTTTTTGTGTTATGGCTTTCATTTCCCCGTCACCGCCTCACTCCTATCCCACCAGCTCATACCAGCCCTATTATCAGGATTAAACTCGACCTGCGGGTCTCCTAATATCAAACCAAGTGGCGTGGAAATACTTTCTTGGTTTGATATACCCCATAAGAAACACTTAACCGAACCAAAGAAACCAGCACAATTATCGACAGTATCAGCAGTAGCGAATGTAATCGTACTTAAAACTAGTAAAAATACTAAAAGTACACCAATAAACCTCTTTTTCATGGATTTAAGCTAAGTAATATTCAATGTCTTTTAAAGCTTTTTCTCTGACACGTACTCCTATCGGACGCATATCGGACGCATATCGGACGCAAGCTATTTTAAGATATAAAATATTTTTTTCCCAGTTCCCTCTCTTTTAATTAACCCTTTCTTTAATAACTCATTAATATCTCGATTAGCCGTATCTTTCACAACTCTGGTCAATTCACAATATTCCTTACTGGTAATTTTTCCTTTTTCCCCCATAAACTTAATTGCTTGTTTTTGCCTTTCATTAAGATTTCTAATATCTTCTTCAGTTACTTTATATTTTCTTAAAGTAACAACTAAATTGTTAGAAATTATCTCGAATAAAGGCTCTGGTAACCCATTACTTAAACATTCTTTAATAATCCTATTAGTTCCCGTCCCCCACTGTTCAATAAACTTAATTAGAAAAAACGATCTTGCAATTAAAGGGTTTGTTTGAACAGAATCATGTTTTTTTTTTAAATCTTCTAAAGTTAAGCTTGTCGGTAAAGGCCCACAGCCCCATATCTCTATTCTGTCATCAAAAATTCTCACCTGAACATTAGCGGATATTTGATAATCCCTATGACATATAGCATTAGTAATTGCTTCCCTAACCGCTTCGATTGGATATTCCCACGTTTCCACCCTTTCCGTTCCAACAATCTTAGCATGCAGCTTAATATGTTCTTTTACAAATTCAACAGCATTTTCCCTTTGGCCAATAATATTTCCTTTAAAAATTTTCATATCAATGAACTCTAAAGGTTCTGTTCCTTTGAATCTAGCGCATCTTATTTCTGCCTGCAAAAAAAAAGCTTGTGGATTTTTCCCGAACAACAAAATTGCAGCATTGGTTAGTCGTCCCTGTTTTATTAACTTCAACCTCTCCAAAGCTTCTTTCAACGGTGTTTCGGGCTCAATATCAAAATTCCTTTCCGCTTTTGCTCTCCTCAAAAACCACTTCACTTTCTCTTCATCAATATCATTCAGGGTTGCTTCTTCACAAACTAATTCAGTATAATTATAATCAACACTTTCTTTAGTTAGTATCCTTATCTCCTGACTACTCAATTTTCTATTTGTCTTTTCCACTCTCTTAAAAACCATATTTTTAGCAAATACCGGTTTACTCTCGTTTTCTTCAACTTTGATAGACAAAACCTCTTTTCCTTTCATCTTTACAAACTTTACCGATGGAAAAATAACCGGATCGGTATTCTGCTTTATCTCATTGGTTAATCCCTCAACTTCTTTGCCTTTGATAGTAACTCCAACCACTTCTTTAATTGTGCCGTTTTTATTTTCTTCCACACCAACTAGAATTTTTCCGCCATTCGTATTCGCAAACGCCGAAATGGTTTCCAGAATTTCATTTATTTCTGCTAAAGACTTCTTGAATTCTAAAGTTTGGCTTTCTTTCATACATCTATGCCTCACTTCGAGCCCGCCAGCTCATACCAGCACGATTGGAAGGATTCCCCCACAGAAAACACTTCACCGCACCAAAGAAGCCAGCACAATTATCAGTAGTGTCGTCAGCAAGTGTAAAAGTACTTAAAACTAGCACAAACACTAATAGTACACCAATAAACCTCTTTTTCATTCTGCTAACCTACATACAAAACTTTTATATATAAGCTTATCTTTTCTTATCTTTATGAAAAGCAAAGCCCATAAAAAGAAGGACATCTGGAAAGCAATCAAAGAACACCAGAAAGATCCCAAATTCATCCGAGCAGCATATGAGTTCATAAGGATTACCACTGGCAAATCACCCCAATAACCCCTTAAATTCTTCGTAACTTATGAATTTTGGAATTCTGAGTTTACTTATGCTATTTACTAATTCATATGCAGATATAGCATGCTCTGATTTCATGCTAGCATCATCATTACTTACTACAATGTCCATATTTTTGATGGATGCACCTGCGACAATAAGGAGATCATTAAACATTTCACTATGCCCTTTCGCTCCACCAAACTTTTGATAAGCATGAAAATAATTCGAAGCAAGGCTTTCCATTTCTTCAGTAATTTCTAAAGTACGTCTACCCGTAATAGAATCATAAAGATTTAACAAATCAATTCTTAAGTTGCTTCCTTCCACTTTAACTTTCTTTGAAGTTGCCCGTAATTCCTTCCTGATTATGATTAATCCAAATAAAACTAGTAATGATTTGTTCTTAGATATTCTTTCTTTTACTTTGTCTAATTCTAAGTCCACAAGCATCTCTCCATAGATGTTAGTATCTAATAGTAAATTTTGCATCAGTTATCCCTCACTCCTATCCCACCAGCTCATACCAGCTTTGAAAGTACTCAAAACCAGTAAAAACATCAATAGTACCGTTATCAGCCTCTTTTTCATGAATTTAAGTTTAGTAATATCCTATGACTTTTAAAGCTTTTTATGGAATTGAGATATTCAAAAGATAGACTGGATTTCACGGGCTTTTTCTACTTGGCAGTAATTATTGGCGAAAGATTTAAATAGTCGGATTTATTATCTCCTAAAACCATGACTATTACTGATTTAGTTAAGAAGTGTGTTACTGGCAGTTTGATTGTTGCTGCGACAAATTGTTCGCCCCCGGCATACCAAACCCACACACCAGATTTGTATAATCCAATGTATGCAGGACAACGAAAAAATATCGCTTTGTATGACATTAATAATATTTTAAGTGATAAAAGAGTTTGTAATGAGGGTTATGCTTCAGATTCTCACATTTATTGTAAAATATCCTACCCTGGTGCATATGTGAATATTGTAACTAATTTTGTAAATACAGATTATACTCAAATAACTGCTCTTGAATTAGGAGATAGTTCTGGTCACGTGTGTATTGATTTTGAACCGTCATTTGGTCACGGATCACTACCGCATGACGCAGAATACACTAGAATCTGCACCCGAAATCATGATCAAGCAGTTGGACTTAAAACGGCGATTGAAGTAATGAGACAAAAATAGATTAGTTTATTCTGTTGTTACTGATTGCAATGTAGTTGTTTCGCTTTGTGGTGTACTACTCTCTTCTACCGGAGCATAATTCTTTCCGCCAGTCAATTCATCTGCGTCGATGTTTTCTGCCATTTTGCAGTAAGGTGAACCAGGAACTTCCCAAGGTGCTGCTTTAAACATTCCTACTATGTCATCAATTATAGTTAATGCCCTATTAAGCACTGCAGAAACCTTACAAGCGATTAATAGTCCTCCCCCTGTTTCATCTGTAAAGCAGAACTTAGCACATAGCCCTATCTCACTTAATGTTATCAATCCCAATGGCGAAGTAAACGCTGATTTTATCATCTTTCCAATTTGTCCTAATGCGCCCACAAATGGGATGAAATCTATTAATGGACCATAAACAAATTCACACATTTGCAAGTCGTATAATTTGTCGCAGCTGTCAATAGTCGCTATACCTTGCGGGACTTCACGACCATAACATACAATTTTGCGGCAATGGATTTCACGGGCTTTGTTGATATTAAACGCAATTCCTGGTAAGCATAATCCTAAGATTGAAACATATAGGTTTTCATACAGAGAAGGGGAAGGAATTCCTAAGATATATCTGCCCGTGAGAGTATTGTATGTTTTTAATACCCAATCTTGATATTTACCATACCATCCAAGATTACTCGGGTCTGGATTACAACTTAATATCTTTAGAGGAATTTGTAATATTTGCACGATTTCCCAAGTGGCTGTAGCTCCACTTTGAAGTCCTAAGCATTGACCTTGCAACGCAGCCGCAATAGGACTTCCGCCAGCTTTTTCTATTGTTTCTGCTTGGGCAACCATTGCCCCACTGGTTAAATCATAAATCTGATTAATTCCCACAATTATCTCAATAATATTCGCCACATACTTCAACCATCTAAACACTTCATTAATGTAATAAAACACGTCCTCGAACTTCTTCCATCCACTGCCTTTCAGCTCCTTCACCTTATCTGCCAGATTCTCGTCTATTGCCCCTAACTTGGAGAACCCAAATGGAACTGAAACTATCACATCCTGCGTTTCTCCTGCAGCCAACGCATCTTTTCCAACTTGAGAATAAATTTTGAACTTGCAAGTATACTTCGCTTCTACAATAGAAATCTCAGCCTTCTTAGATAACCCAAACAATCCTCTTCCTTCAAACGGCGGGAATTCCATAGTAAACATCGTCGTTACCGGAGATGCAGCTCCGTCAGCCATACTGCCTCCATACATTACAGAGCGAGAAATTTCCGGTGCAGGATCATCGCCTTCTTTAGCACAACTGTTAGGAATCAATTCAACCGAAAGAATTTTAGTATTAGGATGAGACGTTTTGAATCTTATTTCAAGAGGCATTCGAGTATATGCAACTTTAGTCGCATCCAAATCTACAAAATCTAATTTAGGATTGACTTTTTCCACCTCCCAATAATCGGGAGAATCTTCCACACTCAAACCCAATAAATCAAATCCATACGTGCCCTCTTGAGCTTTAGTCTCCATATTCTTAGCTGATTCCGGCCAAGCATCAGCCATATTCCCAGCAGTATCCGTAACTACCACTTCCAACTTGACATTTTTCTCCGGACCGGATTTTATTGCTTCCGTTTCCACTTCACATAACCAGCCAGTGCTTTCATTATTTCTTTGACATAACTGTTCAGCATCAAACACTTGCCAGCCAGCACCCAAGTCACGAGTATATGGTCCTTCCGGGAATTTAGTTTCCGCATCCATTACAATATCATTCAAGTTAACTAGAATAAATACGCCGCTGCTTTCAGCAATCTTAGTTTTTATTTTAATCTTATCATTTGACTGGAAATAATCTTTATCACCGATATCAGACGTTCCATAAAATTCCATCTTCTCTACTTTAGGTGGAGAATTATCTGCAACAATTTCTATTTCCGGCATCGCTCCGACATTACCAACTTTGTCTTCGAACTTAGACAATCCAACTCGAAGCACTCCTCCGGAACTAAGCGAAGCTCCAAAGTCCCAGTAACAATCAAAAGTAGATTCAGTCTGATTACAGAAAGTAGGCGGTTCATATTGGGAAGCGTCTAATGCACCCATATTGGCACGCACATCCTCACTAGACATCCCTGCGCCTTGCTCATTGACTTTCAAGATTAATCGATTTTCTCCCGGAACTCCTTTCATCTTTACATAACTCTTACCCTCAAACTGCCGTTCCGTTCCGAAGTAAGATATTTCCGGGGCAGAAGTGTCTTCTACTAAATCAGTATTCAATGTTTCTTCGACAGTATTTTCATATTCATCCACTGCAACAACTTTCAATGCTATCGTACCAAAAGGATGCACTTCAATATTATTCCACTCGCAATGCCACAACTTATCCACTTCATCATCCAGAGAGCAGGAAGCTTCCACTCCATTTAACTCAGCTTGGTCAGAATAAGCAACCACAACAGGAGTAGTCGTCTCCAGTACATCCAATTTAATATCTGTTTCCACATTATATGGACCAATAAATTTACCTAAAGAGGTGAAGTTCAATGTATCTTTAACTAATACTGGAGCTACAAAATCAGTTTTGATTGTAGCCATTGGCAAATTAACAGATTTATGTCCTAACCAGTCTTCGGCAGAAACTTTAATGCGGCGAGTGCCTTCGCCCTCCAATACCGTCTGCAACTTTCCACCAAACTTAACATCGTCTTTGAAAGTGTAACTTGCAGTATGATCCTCTAATTTAAAATCAGTAATGCTTTGCAATATAGCATTAGAATCAGCATCAATAATATCTATCTGTTTCAATCCTACGGAAGGCACTCCTTGTTTTTTATCATTAACCGTGAAATCAACCATTACCTCTCCTTTCTCCTGCTTGGCACTTAACGAAGTAATCGTAGGAGCAGAGCCATCCGCTCGAATATAATCTCCCCATTGAGCTGAATCCGGCACTCCAAAATTGTCCAAAAAATCATACACTACATTAAACGCATACTCCGCTTCTTTAATTCCATCTGTAAGCGGGCTGATATATTGGCACGTCTGACCTAAAGTGCCGCCGGAACATGAACTAAACACTGCTTCGTTATCACCAATTTTTAATTTAACTTTCTGAGGATCAATGGTAGTATCATTTACTCCAGTTATCAACGCTTCAACGGTCCACACATCGCTTTGGGCATCAAGATAATTCTCAATTCCAGCAGTACCTGAATTTTTAGTTATTTTTACATTAATACTAGCCAAAGCATCAGCAGAGTAGAACGGCATGCTGATAACTAAAGCGATAATGAACAGTCCAATTAAACTCCATGATTTTTGTGTGTTTAGCATTTTTTATTTTTTTATGTGTAAGTAGGCATTAATGAGTTATATACTGAAGATACCTGTGAAATATTACCCAACTGCCCAATCATCTGTAAGTCTTCAGTAACCCTCTTATGTTCTTTCTGAGGTATACCATAAAAATCAGCAGTTGGAACATAAAAAGTAATAGAATCCGAAGCATATAATTGTTCAGGCGTAATTCTTAAATAATTTGCAGGAAGTTCCCAGCTCAACTGCCCTGTAACCAATTTATCCATAGTCATAGAATCATAAGTAAAGCAACATCCACTAGAATCCCAGCAGGCTGCTGCTTCCCATACTCCACCAGTACAACGTTCTTCTTTAGGAATTACATACTGCTGTTCGTTAGTTATCATACCTGTAACTTTATACACTCCAGGAACCAAGCGAACTTCAGCAAGTTCATCTCCTTTAATGGAAGCAGAGGCAGAAAATTGATCATTTCTCACTCTAGGATTCAAATCTCCTACTCGGGTAAGCATAACTAACGCCGTTTCATTATCGCCTAAACTTCTGGCCGCATCTACGAAATGCCATGAATGTTTAGAATCTAACATCTGCGGAGAATAAGAATATAATTCATCTCCAGGAACCCCAAAAACTCCCGAATTGGGACACTTGCCATCGATGCATTTAACTAAAGGTTTCTTCTTCACCGTAACATTAATATATTTGATTCGATGTAATTCAATAACTTTTGCTGGTTGTAATCCTTCTACCGCATACCCAATTAAAGCTGTGCTGTTCTTCAGTTTGTAAGTATCAATTGGATAAAAGTCAGTAAGATAATCTTGTTTTATCAAACTAAGCATTCCACCATAAACTGCGGGATAGTTATCTTCAAATTCTCCGTCAGGATTAGTAACACCCATATCACAGTCTATCTGTTCGGGGATGGAGAAACCAATCTTTACCATTTCAACTGGCTCTTTAGAAAAACTATCTACCACTACTGTTTTTAATAATCCGGTCTGCTGGTGCTCCTCGCCGCAAGCAAGCGAAGATATTGTTTTGGGATAATATTCTTGAACAGTATTAGGAATAGCCGGTGCATTATTTCTGATATTTCCTTCTAACGCAAATACAAAATTATATCCAGCGCCATCAAAAGCATAGTTGTCTTTCAACGTGACTAAAGTAGGAAATGAAGCGTCGTAATGAGTTTCATAACGTTGATAATTAAAATCAAGCACGCCAAACGCAGAGATGTGCTGACTCTCCGGCTTAATCACGCCATCTTCGCTATTGGCTTTGAAGTACGGCTGCCAGCCAAAGTAATCAAAACTCACCTCCAAATCATCAGCTCCGGTAAGCGTTAACACGGCATTATCAACTACTCTTTGCGCCAGAATATTTCCTTCGGGGAAAGTAGCGTGATAGAAATTGCTGCTGCCTAAGAATCTCAGCATAGGAATGTACGAAGTTAACAAGTCTTTATACTTCTGCTGTAAGTCAACTTCCGACCAGGAGAAAGCAGATACCGGCTCGTAAGTAACATCAGAAATAGGTGGAAAATAACTAGGATCAACTTTGGAGTATACTGCAATCAATTCTAACCCGTGCTTTTCTAAGAAACTAAAGTTCTGTTCCGTAGCAGTTATTAAATTAGCAATTTCATAATAATGTTTCAACTGTAATGGAATCTTGACATAGAATTGAGTGAACTCAGTTTCAGCTTCACCTTTCTTCGCCGAGAGAGGCATGTTCAACGTAAAGATAACATTTTTCTCTCCCACTTGAACTTTTACTTTCTTATCCTCTACTTGTCCAGAGAAATCAAGTTCATATCCCTGTTGAGTAAATGGCGCATAATTATCCAAGCAATTATCTAATCTTTCTTTTACAAATCGAGCTAACTGCGCTTCGATACTCATTACTGCATCATCTTTGACATATAACTTTGGAGCAAGAGAACTATACATTACTTTGTCTGCTTTATTTTTCTCAGTGTTATAATGCCAGTAAGGAACTTTTATGGGCTCTAAATCAATTCCATCTGCTTCAGTAGGATCAGATGCAGAAAACTTTCCCGCTAAATCGGGATAAATATAGCCACCTTGCTGCCCCAGAATTAACAAACCTCTTTTGCCGATTTGTTGCATGCAATTTTCGGTGTAAGAACGAAGGGGCTGAAATTCAGCCGGAACTTGAGCTAATGTTGGTTCGGCTTCATCTGAAATTTCTTGGGTTACTTTAGTCTGGGTGAAGTACATAATGGCAGCGAAGGCGAACAGCATTAAGATGCCTACAATGATGAATACGGTGACTTGGCCTTTTTTACTAGAGCTAAGCTTAGAAATACCTCGAGCCACACTCCTCTTTTTACTTACCATAATTTATGAGTAAGAAAAGAATGAAGCTATATAAAGGTTTTTGTTAGGATAACCAAAAAACAGCTTAGATAAAGTTAATTAATTAGAATAAATAACCTAAAAAGTGGTTTAATCCATAGTAGATAATCCATAAATCATTAACCCCGCACCACCTAATGCTCCAATACCAAAGAGAATTGGTGCAGTTGAGGAGGTGGGATCTTTGTGTCCTGTATCTTCGAAGTATTTGCGTTCTTCTTCTTGTTTGTTAAGAGTAACTATTAAAAGACCTAAGCTCGCTGCGGTGATTATCCCTCCAATAACCGCACAAGTAGTTCCACATCCACCATGACTTGAACTTTTTTCTGGAGGTGCTTGATAAGGTTGTGGTTGATAATAATAAATTGGCGCAGGTGCTGGCTGCGGTGAAGGTGATGGATTAGGTGAAGGATTCGGAGCAGGTGTTGGTGCAGGTACATAAGCTGGTGCAGGCTGCTGGCATTCAGGCAAGTGCATTAAATAGGGTGGACATTTGTTTTGTTCTGGTGCAGAGATGCCCATCTGTGTTAATGAATACTTTTGAACCGGAACTTCTGATTCTCCCATTGTACTTAATCTATACTCATCAGGAATACGAGCATAAACTGGTGTTGAAGCAGCCAAAATCGCTGCAGTAAGAGTTCCACTAATTAGTTTTTCAAGCATGGTTTTATCTTAAAAATAGTTAGACTATTTAAATCTTTTGACTACATTGAGGTAGTATTTATTATCAGAAAGTGTTTTAAACCGATAGGATTACTTATGCCCATGCACCTCCAAAGCGCTCTCGGATTGTGCGGGATAGCAGTAATGCGGTCAGTATTAGAAGCACAATTTGGGATTAGAACAACAGAGAATGAATTGATAGAAATTGTTGCAGAATTTTATCCGCAGAAAAAAGGACTAAACTCTTCTTCGAAAGAAACGATACAGAAACTAGGCACCAGCCCAGCAGCAATGGCATACTGCCTGAAGAAAAAGATAAAAGTTCCAATAAACATATTCTGCTCCAAGAAAGGAGAGATAAATGAATTACAAACTTTGCTCCAAGAAAAAAACATTGTTCCAATTCTTCATCGTTCAGTTCGTCCACCTGAATTTGGATTGACTAAACCTGAAGGACATTATGTAATATTTTGTGGAATAGAAAAAGATAAAGTAAAAATATTCGACCCAAAAGTTGGACTTAGAGAATATGCAATTAATGAGTTTGATACAGTATGGAAAAATAACGACGAGAAATGGTTTTTAGTGATAGTGCCGGAAGGAATAGAATTGAATGTGAAAGGGAGATATTTGTAGGCAAGAAAAATAACAGAACCAAAAATTATTTACGGTATTTGGTTAGCATCTTCAAAATTCTAGAAGAAATCTCGTTGTGGCGACATCCCCGTATGGGGCAAGTCCCCCTGTCGCCATAGCAGACAAAATAAGAAAGAATTTTGACCTTATGATGCTAACCAAATACCTTTACTTACTGCTCGCCGACTGTCTTTCTGTGTCTCGCTTCTTGGAGATAGCTGCGCTCTTAGAACTGCACTGATAAGCAGAAATGAGCTCTTCAGCTAAAGCATCTTCAATCTTAGTTTTCTTGTTGAAAGATTTAGTATAAGCGCCTTGAGTCATAAACCGAAGAGCCAAATCAACTCTCCTTTGAGGAGCTATGTCCACGCCTTTAGGATATCTTGCTCCACCATACTCGATAGAAATAACTTCTTCACGAGGAGCAGCATTTTCAATCGCCTTAACTAAAATCGCCAAAGGATTCTGTTTGAGTTTCAATTCACACTTAGCCAAAGCGGATTCGATTATCTTCAACGCCAGAACTTTTTTTCCGCAATTGTGACCTGAGCTGATGAAATGTTTCTTACTCTTGTGCCCAGAAGTCATAATCTTGCTAGCCAATCTTTCCACGATAAATACATTAGACTTATGGAAGCGATTGCCAGCATATCTAGCTCCGGTTTTGGGCAAAATAGTAGGTTGAAGAGTGATATATTTAGATAATCCTAAATCTCCAACGGCAATTTTGTCTGCACTCCAGCGATTGAAACATTTAATATCAGTCATGTTAACTTTACCTTCTTGCTTTCTCTATTCTTCCTCTTAATAATGCATTTAAGCTTTGATCATTAACTCTGATAACCTGCCATCTGATACAAGGCAAATCTCCTTTGGATCTTCCCATCTTTCCACCGATACATTCTACGATAACTTCATCGTGCTCGTTTATCATCTTCTGTGCTCCATCTCCGGGCATGAATGCAGTTATCTGCTTTCCATTCTTAACTAATTGCACTCTAGCACATTTTCTCATCGCAGAATTAGGCTGTTTAGCTTCAACTTGAATCTTTTCTAATACAATCCCTTTTGCTTGTGAAGAACCGCTTAAAGGATCAAATTTCTTTTTGAACTTGGATCTATTGATTAGTTTGAACTGCTTTCTTCTTTTCATCAGCTTTCGTGCTGATTTCAATCCTCTTGATTTTCCGGCCATTTTGTGAATTTAATCTGTGTTAATATGATTTTATACTACTTTAACCTCATTTATGCTGAAAAAGCGTTTTACCGCCCTATTGAGCAACTTAATGTTCTTGCCCCCCCTACCTATTAATAAACTTTTTGTTTTTCGGCTCTCATCTTTGATTAAAATATCGTTGCCTTCCTGCACCACTTCAGCTACGGTAGCAGGATAGATAAAGCCGCGAATAAATTCCATGACATTATCACGATATTCAGTAATCCTGATTCTTTTCCCCAATTCTTCGCTCAGGCGCTTTATGTTCATCCCGCCTTTTCCAATGGCTTTTCCTAACTCACCTGAAGCGACGATGAAATAAATGGTTTCTCCCTCTTCATCCATAAAGCTGTCTTTTACTTGCACTCCGGCAATTCTTTCCAGCATAGAAGACAATGCTAATGCATCTTGGTCTAACTTAATTCTCATCCTTATTCCTCGGTCACTCCTAAGACCGATACTAAAAAGTTCTTCTTACAGAAGACCCCTAATTCTTCGTTGGTATATTTTAATTCTATTACAGGAATAGAAGCCAACTGAGCATAATAGGAAATATCTTCTCGAACTTTCTGAGGACAATTGCTGGACAAGAATACTTTACGCAAGGTTCCGTTCTTAATCCCTTTTAGCGCTACTTCTGTGCCGATGACCGCTTTTCCTTCTTGAAGCTTTACTTTTAATGCTTTAATGTCTTCTTCAACTATTTTCTTCTTTGCCATGTGTCTTCAATATTATTGTTTTGAGTGTTATTTATAAAGTTATTTTTAATTTTTAGTGATTTATTATTTTGGTATTTGTTTTATCTTCAACCTATTTCATCTTAGTAACCAAACTGGGTAATCCGGTACCAATAGGAACCGGCTGGTTAATCATCACATTTTCAACTACTGAAGTTAGATAATCAACTTCTCCTTCCAAAGCTGCAGTTATCAAATGCTTAATAGGCGTCTCGAAACTGGCTCGGGCTAACACGCTGGCTTTCTCACTTACTACACCATAACGGGTTATACCTTTAACTGTACCGCTGGCGCACATGATATCCGATACAAGCATTACATGTCTTACATTAACGTTAAGTCCCTGCGCTTCGATAACTTTGTAAACTTCATTGATGATAGCTTGTCTGGCTGCTTCAATACCTAATACTTCATACACTTCATAGATATCATTAGTGGTAGTTCTTTGAATGTCTACTTCGGGCATAGCTAATATTTCTTTTAAATTAGTTCCTGCAGTAAGTATTATTAATTCTTCATCACGTTTTACTGGAAGCACTTGCTTTATTCCTTTAAGTCCTTTAATCTTGATTACTCCAATTTTCTCTTTGAGAGCATATACTTCTTTTACTTCTTCAGCTTTGCCTTTGTGTTTGAAGATGATTTCATTATCGGTAGTACTTATTTCAAATCCTTTTGCTTTAATTTTGAATAATTTAGCCATTTCTTTGGTAGATAGTTCATGATCAGAAAGCACTTCCGAATCGAATTTTATTTTAAGTGTCTGCTCAAATATATTCACGGAATATTCTGATACTAAATCTGCTACTTTAGTTTCTTTAATCTTTGCTGCAAATTTCTTTACTGCATCAGTATCTTTAGCAGTTGCTCCATGAAAATGAATTTCCATCGTAGGCGTACTTATTTCTTTTCGAGAATCAAATACTTCAATTATTCTAGGCAATCCCGTAGTGACGTTCATCTCAGAAACACCAGCAAAGTGGAAAGTGTTAAGGGTCATCTGTGTTCCCGGCTCGCCGATACTTTCTGCGCTTACTAAACCAACACATTCTCCCGGATGTACTCGAGCTCGATTGTATAATGAAGATACTTTCTCTAAGATTTTATTTAGCTGTTCTTTAGTCACTTCACTTGGAATTACCTCTTTAAGTTCAGCAATTATAGGTTGTGGAAGCTTATCAGCAAAACTGTCTATATATTCTTCGTGCTCTTTTTTCATTTTGCTCCTCCCATTACATCATGGATAATGCTCTTTACATCCAACACTCCATTCTTGGTTTTGGATACATCTAAGCCGTCTTCACCATACATAAATTGAACTACTCTGCCACTGGCATCTCTTACTGAGCCGTCATATTCAACTTTTAAGTCCTGCATAGCATTAGATAATCTTCTATACAAGTAACCGGATTTAGGTGTTCTAAGTGCAGTGTCCATTAAAGCGTCTCTTCCCGTCATTGCGCCGAAGAAAAATTCATAAGGTGTTAGTCCACTCTTGAAATTATTTCTGACGAATCCTCTGGCTTTAGGAGCTAAATCATTTTTCTTGAAGTAAGGCAAGGTTCTTCCATTGTAACCTCGCTCAATTCTCTTTCCGCGCAGAGCTTGCTGTCCTACTACGGCAGTCATCTGAGCAATGTTAAGCGGATTTCCTCGAGCTCCACACTTAGCCATTACTACGGCAGCACTGTCTTTGACTTGTTTGACGGCAATATCTCCCGTTTTATTTCTGGCTTTGTTTAGAGCTTCTAAAATTCTTAATTCTAAAGTTTCCAACAAGCTTCTTCCCGGTAATGGTTCAAGTTCATGTGCATAATAAGCATCGATTAATGATAAAGCATCTTTTTCTGCTTTGTTAATGGTTTCTTGAATTTCGGCTTTAGCTTCAGGAGTTAAATCTAAATCTCCAATTCCCATAGAGAATCCTCTTCGAGCTAATACGGTACAACCTAATTTAGAAATCTTTCCCAATAAGTCAGCTGTGAAAGTTTCTCCATATCTTTCGTAAATATTTCTAAGCATTAATCCTTTTTCATGTCCAAGGCTGGCTTGATCCATGTTGCCAGTTTTCAATTGTCCGTTTACAATCTTAACTTCGTTTCCAGCTTTGTCTTTTCCGATGTAATTGAAGTCGATAGGCAGCAGAGCAGAGAATACTTCTTTTCCGTCAACTTTCTCTTTGTGGGGCAGAGCAGATAAGTCATCTACTCCGCTAGCGTATAGTAAGTCCAACGCTTCGACTCTACTTAATACTAATTCTTTAGTTAATAGATAATTTCCAGTAATGGCGTCATGAATACAACCGACTACACTTAATCCGTATCTAGGACTGATAAGTTGAGTTTCTACTGACATTAATATTCTAGCTTCAGCACGAGCTTCTTCGTTTTGAGGAACATGCAAGTTCATTTCGTCTCCGTCAAAGTCAGCGTTGTAAGGAGCGCAAACTGCAGGATTTAATCTGAAAGTATTTCCGGGCAAGATTTTTACTCTATGACACATCATACTCATTCGGTGCAGAGAAGGCTGACGGTTGAAGATACAAATATCTCCATCCTGCAGGTGCCTTTCTACAATATAACCTACTTCTAGTTCGGCTAAGATTTCGTCTTTAGTTTCAGCAGTGATGGTTTTTCTTCTTCCATCTATTTTAATGATATAATTTGCGCCAGGATATTTCTTAGGACCATTTTCTATGAATTTTTTAAGATACTCTTTATTCCATTCAGTAACTCTTACCGGAATGGTTAAAGTTCTGGCCATTACTTGAGGCACGCCAACTTCATTCATTTCAATTAAAGGGTCTGGACTAATTACCGTACGCGCAGAGAAATCGGTTCTCTTACCAGCCATGTTATGCCTGATACGTCCTTCTTTACTTTTGATTCTATCTGTAAGTGTTTTCAACGGCTGTCCGCTTCTATGACGAGCGGGAGGCAACTGCGCTACTTCATTGTCAAAGAAAGTTGTAACATGATATTGCAATAAGTCCCATAAATCCTCGATGATAACTTCAGGAGCGCCGGCATTAATGTTTTCGAAGAGACGCTGATTAATTCTAACAATATCACCTAACTTGTGAGTTAAATCATCTTCGCTTCTCTCTCCGGATTCCAGAGTGATACTTGGTCTCATAGTTACCGGAGGAATCTGCAATACAGTTAGAATCATCCATTCTGGTCTGAACCCTTTGGCATATCCAAACATGACCAAATCTTCTTCAGGAATTTTCTCTAATCTGGCTCTCACTTCTATGGGGGTTATTCTAATTTCGCCTTCATAAAAATTGTACGGCTTTTCTAGTTTTATAATATCTAACTTCTTCTCGCAATGAGGACATTTATCTTTGATTTTGTGTTTGTCTACAATATCTTTAACTTTTCTTCGGCGAGCTTCAAAGCCTTCTTCTTCACTGATTTTGTCTAAGTTGGTTAAATATTTTTTTAGATTTACTGCTGGCACTAATACATGACCGCAGTATTTACAGGTTGATCTTAACATGTTGTAAATCTGACGCACGAATAGAATGTGAATCGCCGGACGAGCTAACTCAATATAACCAAAGTGTCCAGGACACTCTTTTAATTTCTGGCCGCAAGTTTTACATCTTAATCCCGGATCGATAACGCCTAAACGGATATCCATCAACCCGCCATCTACAGGATAACCTTCTTTATCGTAAAGTTCAGGAGTTACAATCTTGGCTGATGCCATTCCCGTAACTTGTTTAGGAGAGAATAGTCCAAAAGAGATGTTCTCAATTTTTTTGTGTACGTTAGTGACCATAGAGTTAACCTCAGTAATTAATGTTTAATGTTTAATGTTTAATGTTTGGTGGTTGGTTTTTAATATTTAGTTTTTAATATTTAATCTTTAATACTTAGTTTTTAAGTTAAGCTTAGGGTATATTCCTAACGTCTTGATTTCGTCAAGCATAAGCTTAAAAGCATAACTCATCTCGATATCGCTTACGGTAATGTCTTCTCCGCACAATAAGCAGTAGCGGCGATTTTTATAATTGTCTTCTACTGCTACCTGTCCGCATTTTTCACAAATAGGGATTATTATCTTGTCAGAATCAAATCTTTCTTTCAACAATAACGAAGCTCCGTGAGCAATGAAAGTATCTTTTTCCATTTCTCCTAATCTCAATCCACCCTCTTTGGCTTTACCTTCAGTGGGCTGTCTAGTCAAGAGTTGTATTGGTCCTCGGGCTCTGGATTGCATTTTATTAGCGACCATATGTCTTAATCTTAAATAATACATGTTTCCTACGAAAATTTTAGCCAGCATTCTTTTACCGGTTCTTCCATCGTAGAATACTTCAGTTCCGTCTTCTCTGAAACCGCATTCTACTAATTCTTTGCGCATGGCTTCTTCTTTTTCTGCTTCGAATAAAGTTCCATCGACGTATCTTCCGGCCATAGCGCCTAGCTTTCCACCAATTAATTCTAATAGATGTGATACGGTCATTCTGGTAGAGATACCATGAGGAGTGAAAATAACATCAGGAACGATTCCAGAGGCAGAGAAAGGAACATCAGCAGAGTTTACTAACATTCCGACTACACCCTTCTGTCCGTGTCTGGAGGTAAACTTGTCTCCAATTTCAGGAATGCGCTCATCTCTTAAACGTACTTGTACTAATTTATTACCCTCTTCATTCTCAGTAATTACAACGAAATCAGCTACGCCTCTCTCACTATGCTTTAACGAAATTGAACTTTCTCTACGGATAGCGGCAGAAAGATTGTATTCTTCCAAGCTGCTTAAGAATCTGGGCGGAGAAGTTCTTCCAATGATTACATCGCCTTCATCTACTTTGGCTTCAGGATGTATGATTCCGTCTCCTTCTAAGAATCGGTAATCATGCTCGCTTCTATATCCTTTAACATCTTTGTCTGGAACGGAAATCTCATCCATCAATCCGCCGGAGTAACGTAATTCTTCTACATTGATAGGTCGGAAGTAGGTGCTTCGAGCTAATCCTCGATCTACTGAAGCTTGGTTCAGCAAAACTCCGTCCTCCATGTTGTATCCGTCGTAACACATTATGGCTAAAGTCATGTTCTGGCCGGAAGGATGATCTTCATAATTAGTAACATCGTGAATTTTAGTTTTGACGATAGGCAACTGCGAATAATGCAATACGCTAGTATCCATATCCATCCGCAGGTTGTAATTAGCAGCATAGAAACCTAAAGCTTGCTTCTGATTCTTGCTTCCGATGATTAAACGCGAAGACTGGTTATAATTTCCAAATGGGACTAAAGCCGTAGCCACCCCGCTGATAGAACCAGGAGTTATTTCCAGATGAGTGTGTTCAGGAGTTAAGCCGCTTTCATCATATGCTACTAAAGCATTTTCTTCTTCTCCAGCGTCTAAGTATTCAATTATTCCCTGCTTAACTAAGTCACTCCAACTTAATTCGTCATCTTTTAATTGCTTAAGATGTCTTTCTGTCAATAAAGGCTTGCCTTCTTTAACTATAATTAAAGGCCTTCGAGCACGGCCTTCGTCAGAAGAAACATGGATACTTTTAGTCGCCGGCTCAATGAATACATTTACATTCTCTGATAGTGCTCCTTTTCGACGCAGATCTTTTACGTCTTCAGCAAATACATTGGCGTCTTCTACTGAACCGATGAATCTTGAGTTGAGGTATACTTCTGCCATTTTATTAGTCGCTCCAATTATTGTAATATTGTAAATTATTTAAGTGTGGTTGATTTAAGTGTAATTTATAATGCCTCTTTCAAATTTAATCCTTTAAGTTTTTCCATTACTGCATTTTCGTCAGTTACTTGAGATATTGAACACAACATGGATAAATTTTTTCTTAAACCAATGTTAGTTCCTTCTGGTGTTTCAATGGGACATAATCTTCCCAGATGAGTGCAGTGTAATGCTCTTGCTTCGAAGTTTTCTTGTGAACTGGACAACGGACTTACAACTCTTTGCAGGTGCGAAACCATCGCAATAAAGTTTGACCGGTCTAATCTTTGAGATACTCCTTGTCTTCCGCCAGCCCAATCTCCGGTAGCCATAGCGGAATACATTCTGGAAGTAAGTAGTTTATCTCTAATAATTACTCTTACTGAAGGCAGTTTTCCTCTTTTGATAATTCTCTGGAAATTGTATAGTACATCTCCAACTAAAATCTTAAAATTAACTCGGAATAAATCAACTAATAGTTCTCCGCTCTGCCGGATTCTCTTGTTCATGTAATGATCCTTGTCGTCAGCAGGAATTATTCCAGAGCTGATGTCAATAAATCTCTTGAGCATCTTGCATAAATTTCTGGCTTTAGCTAATCTGCTCTTTGGGTCCATTCCTAAGTTAGGGAAAAGGTATTTGTCTAAAATTTCTTTGGTTCTGTCAATTCTTATCTCTCGAATTTGAGCGATGCCGATGCGCTTAGCAACATAATCCATGGCATCATCTTGGGTTTTGATGTCGACAAATTCAAATAGGTTTAGGACAACTTCATCATAATTTTTATCTTCAGATACTGCACGCATGATTTCTTCATCTTTAACCAAACCTAAAGCTTTGATGATCATTATGATTGGCATGATTTTTACTCGAGTGAATGTCATATAGTAAAGGCCGTCTTTCTTACGTTCGAAGTTATGAGGGATTTTATATGAGCCTTTAGCAGCAAAGAATCTTCCGCTTATTTCTCCGCCGTCTTTTTCTACCATAAAATTGTTAGCGGCTAAATCTTCCATATTGACGATAGATCTTTCGGTTCCGTTGATGATGAAATAACCACCGGGATCAGTTGGATCTTCGCCATGCTTGATTAATTCTTCTCTGCTCTTTTCGTGTAAGTTACAGAATTTGCTCTTTAACATTACGGGCATCTTCCCTACATCTGCTATAAAATTTTCTCGCTGCACATCGTTGATGTAAGTGCTTACCTCTAGATATATAGGAGCGTAATAAGTTATTTTTCTTAATCGGGCTTCCATAGGATAGATGGCTCTTTTACTGCCGTCAGCTTCGGTTATCTCTGGTTTGCCCACGCTGATTCTTCCAAAACGAATTTTGAATTTTTCAATGTTATGAGGAATGATAGCTGGCTCAGCTTCTTTATTTTCTTCGACTACTTCCTGCATTCCGTGCTCGATAAAATTGTTGAAAGATTGGATATCGCTGTCTACAAACTTCTTCTCTTCGTAATATTTTTTGACTAAGATTGAGCGGTCCATGTTCTTCACCTTATCCCTCTACCACCACTCGATAATATTCGCTTACTCCTGCGGTTTTGCTCTGACGGTCTATTCTAATTATATCGCCAGACTTTACATCAAGTTTCTTTATAGCAGGATCATCGGTCATAATTTTGGGAAAAGAAAGAGCTTCCACACCATATTTTCCAAGTATTTTACTTTTCTCAGATTCTCCGAGTTTGGTGTGTTTGGGGACTAGGTGGTGTTTGGTTACGTCGAACGTCATTTTTGATTTCCTCCTGATGAAAAATGCGGGCCGGACGAGATTCGGACTCGCGACCTCTTGATTTCGTTGCTTGCCTTAAAAGTCAAGCGCTATACCAAGCTAAGCTACCGGCCCATATGCGCTCTGGCCGGGACTTTCTTGCTGCAACCCATACCTCGATAGTTTGCATGCCATTTGAACCCGGGTCGGGGCCTTACTATGCCGAAAGAGCTCGACAGGGCCCCATGCTAGGCCGCTACACTACCAGAGCATTATCGCCAAGCATTACTATAACTATACCTTGAATTGATGATTCCGAGATATAGAATAGTTAATACCCATGCTTTGTGGTTAATCCCGTGTTTTATTTATAAAGCTTTTGGTGGATTGTAATACTTCACTATTCTGAAGCGATTTGATTTATATTCTGGAGTATAGAAAAGTTTATTTACTAGTTTAGCTACATTGTAGCTATTATGAAAAAAGAG
>JAGVMW010000070.1 GCA_020053615.1 archaeon
AAGTCGAACCAACAAACAACAGAGCAGAAAGAATGCTCAGAGAACAAGTAGTCCTCAGAAAAATAACAGGAACACTGAGAAATGAAAAAGGAACAGTGGTCAATGAAGTAATGATGAGTTTAATAACAACATGGAAACAACAGAATAAGAACCCTTTCTTAGAACTTAGAACTCTCCTCTAAGCTTTCCACATACTACGACTTTAACGGAAAACTGCCCTAAACGACGGGACTCCAAATTAACTTCCTCACTGCGGTTCGGACTTCGGGATAAACCCAAAGCAACTTAACATCGTTAAGCCCAATCGCTCCATGCAAAACCTAGAATCCGGGCATTCCATTTAAAATTTCAATTTTATCGCCCAATCCACTGTATCTCGTTCCAAATTGTCCTCTTTGTTCAATACGACTATATGCTCTATCATTAATTTTCACTTGTACTCTTTGAATTGCTTTCCAGCTTTCAGCACCATCCGGCAAATACTTCAATTCTATCCCATCTATTGCATTATTTTCTGAGAACTCTAGGCTAACTATCTTTCCTAAATCTTCGCCATCAAAAGGTTGGGTGAGTGATGCCTCAAGCGTTTTCCCTCGATGCAATTGACTCAATTCTTCTGAATCTCTATCAAGTATAAGCATATAATCCTGTCCATCAAATGTCGCTTTCATCAGAACAAGCAACAAAACCGCTACTTTTATATCTTCCTCTTCTTTCCTTCCAGTAATGCCCTTCGCCGTTACCCATGTCTTGACTAGCATCATCTGTATAGACCTCTATCGTGATTACTTCACTAAACACAAAAAACACTTCACTTTATTCACAATTTTAGTAGCTGGAATTGCCGGGTTACTGCCGGATATTGATATCTCTTTGAGTTGGCTGTTAAGCAAGCTGGGAATTACAGCCAGTTGGCTAGCTCACCGTACCATAACTCATACCCCTATATTTGCTCTCTTGTTCCTTATTCCGGGATTAATCTTGTGGTACAATAAAAAGCACAAATTAGCCACATTATTCTTAGTAGCAACATTTGGGATACTCCTGCACATTTTTCTCGATATGGTTCTCAGCCCGGAAGGAAGTATAATGTTATTGTGGCCTTTTAGCACTGCTGATTTTAGTTTAGGGTTGCTCTCAGGAAACGTTTTAGGAGCTTATGCTGCGTTGGATGCCATACTGCTCTTAGCTTGGTTAACTCATGAAGAAATTAAGCACAAGATAAAAGATTTTATTTGAATCAAAACTGGTATTCTGAATCACCTAAATGTTTAAAAACATCCTTTGCACTTCAATCTTAATGGAATCTTCTATATCATCGGAACATATTACTCCTACTTTGCTTTCTCAATTAAAAGAACATTATGACCAACTACAGCGGCATAAAAGAAATCCAGAGTTAAACTTGCCCGTGCATGATGTCCAGATTGAATTTAAAATTTGGGAATATCAAAATAAAGTTCGGAAGGGAACCGCTACGCTTTGGGATAAGCTAGATAATTTTGGGTTTGGATTATGCGGGGTTGATTTTGATAAATCTGAGGTAATCAAAAGAAAAATTCAAGAGTTAGAGAAATGTTGTATACCTAAAAATCCGCTTTTAATGGTGAATGCATATTTATCCAATCATTTGGCTCGGTCTACTTATGGCGGAGCGCATGAGTATTCTCATCAATTAGAGGTTAATTGGAGTGTGGGCAGA
The DNA here is from genome assembly GCA_020053615.1 of archaeon. Classification (GTDB taxonomy): domain Archaea; phylum Nanobdellota; class Nanobdellia; order Woesearchaeales; family GW2011-AR9; genus JACRPH01. The sequence continues at coordinate 1,703 of JAGVMW010000070.1, forward strand.
ATAAATGCACCATTGGATTATCGTGTAAGTGATGGAACGGTTATTTTCCCCATGGAAGCTCATGCGGTTAAATTGGCAGTGGCTAGCACTCATAATTCTCATGCTCTTAAACTGTGTTCGTGGATAAAAAACTCCGGCGCATTAATCGTTTCGGGGCATCAGTTGAAGAGTTCTAATAATTCTGAAGGCAGACCCATTGGAACATGGTTTTATATGGGTGAAAATATCTTCCCTGAGCAGAATGATGAGCACCAGTATGGATTTACAGATAAAGATTATGGAGATGCCATGTTCGTTCTAAAAAGCAAGTAACAAGTCCATTTGCTCTTGTTGACTCGATTACCTCCTGCAGAAATAAAATACAAGATTAAAGATTTTATTTAAACGATGAAATTACATCCGAGCAATATCTTTTTTAATTTTGATTAATTCTTTATCGATGGCATCTAAAGGCTCGGCAGTTTGGTCTAAAAAATTATGGATAGCTCTACGCAAAGTGTTACATGATTCCCCTCTTTTGTGATTTTTAGCCATCTATGTGTTAAAACAAGTTAAAGTATTTAATCTTTTTGGATGATTTTTCTTAGATAATCTCTCTCTTCTTTGATTTTACTAACTTTTTCTTGTAAGTGATTATACTTGTATTCAAAGTTCTTTCTTTGTTTCTCTATCAAAATTTCGTAGCCAATAGAATATACCCCTGGAAGGATGATGATTTGTAAGAATAAAAACAATTCTTTATAATTTTCCCAAATATAAACCAGTGAACCAAGTATTATGGAGGTAATTAACCCCATTAACAATAAAGTGAGCTTGTCCCGATGCATAAAGTTAAATTTGGTGGTTAGTTAAAATGTTTTGTTGTGCTTGAATATTTATTTTAGGTCTCATGTATGGATTATTCTTCCAACAAATTTATAAAATACCCCTCTTATAATCTTAAAATGGCATTTTTAGACCCAGCATTCAATCCAGTACTATTGCCATTATTAAACTTAGTAGGTCCTTTCTGGGGCATCTTCATCTTATCGTTAATTATTTCTTTGATTGTTACCGTCATCTACAAGTATACTACTAATCAAGAATTGATGAAACGGCTGAAAGACGAGCAGAAATCTTATGGACAGAAGCTGAAAGAACTGCGCAGTAATCCGGAAGAGATGATGAGAGTGCAGAAAGAAGCCATGAAAGTAAATATGGAATATATGAAACTTTCATTTAAGCCGACGTTGATAACCATGCTTCCAATTTTGTTAATCTTCGGCTGGATGGCTGGACATTTAAGCTACGAGCCGATTTATCCCGGAGAAACGTATAGCATTACTGCTCTATTCAAAGCGGGAATTACCGGTGATGCAGAATTAGTAGTTGATGCTCAGACCACTTTAGGTGATACTGCAGTTCAATCCATCAATAATAGTATGGTTACTTGGAAGCTTAACAGCAAAGAAGGAGAACATCTACTTACGGTTAAGTTGGGAAATGCTTCTCAAGATAAGAAAGTGCTTATCGCTACAGAATTAAACTATGCTGAAGCACTTTCTATTTATCAGCATTCTAATATCGAAAAAATCCAAATAAATTATAACGAGTTGCGTCCACTTGGACCAACCTTTTCTATGGGGAGCTGGTTCCCAGGATGGATTAGTATTTATATCATATTCTCGCTGGTATTTAGTCTGGCATTGAGAAAAGCTTTTAAGCTGTATTAATTAATCGATTAAAATCAGTTAATGGCACAATCCAAAAAGTGAGTGATAGCACCATTATCACCACTGCCCAGAAAAATCGAGAGTGATTTTCTGGGCTGAGATGCGATAGTTGCATCTCA
>JAGVMW010000044.1 GCA_020053615.1 archaeon
AACGCTTCACCGTGCGTGGTGAGCATCTTCGAAATCCTCGTTTGTTAATATCACCAGAGCGACATCTCCGTAAGAGACAACCCTCTGTCGCTCTCTATGCAATAATCGAACGGATTTCGACTTTATGATGCTCATCACGCTTCAGATTACTGAAGTATTACGGAAAATGGAATATTTTATAAATCACCCTCGTTTCGAACTGATTTGGGGTGTTTTTAATGGTTGACGATATTACTAATAAAGAAGAACTAAAGAAGGAATCTACTACAGATGATGAACTTAATATTGATTTTTCTGCGATAAAAAATAAGCTGGCGGGGTGGTTCAAAAGCGAAACTAAATTGGAACATCACGACTCTCATTCCGAACATAAATCCTCCTCAAAAGGAGGTGGGGATGAACTCTCGTTAGATTTTGTGTCCATTACTTCTTTCTGGAAGAAGCACCAGAAATGGCTGATTCCAGTTGCTTGTATTTTAATTGCGATGATTATTTCTATCTACTTTAGAACCATGCCCCAGCGGATGCCGATTACTGATGATTGGGCTCAGAATACAGTTTATAATTTTTACCAGAATAATATCGTAACTCAGATAAATCAGCAGTATCCTAATCTGCCTCAGCAGAATAAGAATGTTTTGATTGAGAAAGAATTTGCTAAGTTTAAAGAGCAGAATAAAGCTCAAATGGATAATGATATTAAGCAGTTTTCACAGCAGTATAAAGAGCAGTTTAAGGATGAGAACGGAACGCTGTATTTGCTTGGGATTGATCCATGGCACTTTTATCGGCAGACATATTATATTTTACAAAATGGTTATCCCGGAAACGAACTGGAAGGAGGCGTTCCATGGGATAGTTATAGGCTGGCGCCAACTGGTGTCGGAGGAGGATGGGATTTTCATGTATTGGCAGGGGCGACGCTATATCAAATTATGAACTTATTTGGCAGTTATCCTTTGATGTTCACTTTCTTTTTTATCGGCACCATCTTCTCCGCTTTGGCAGTAATTCCGGCGTTCTTTATTGGAAGAAGAATTACGGGGAACAATGTAGGGGGATTCTTTACTGCGTTACTGATTGCAGTTTCTTCGTTCTTTGTGCAGAGAACTACTGGAGAAAGCTCCGATACCGACGTGTATGTGGTATTCTTTCCGTTATTAATCACTTGGTTGTTTTTAGAAGCGTTTGAAGCTAAAGAATTAAAGAAGAAATTAGGTTGGGTTGCAGGAGCAGGAGCAGCTACGGGACTCTTCTCTTTTGCTTGGACTGGGTGGTGGTATGTGTTTGATTTTATTTTGGCTACAGTTGGTGTTTATATTATTTATCTCTTAGCTAAAGATTATCATAAGATTACAGAAACAATTAAATCAAAAGGATTCCTGGACCAAATTTACTTTTTTGGTGGATATGCAATTTTATCGGGAATATTTGTGAGCTTGTTTATGGGTTTTAGCACTTTTTATAACGGATTTCTGGGTCCTTTAGGCTTTATGCAGATGAAAGCAGTAGCGGTAACCTCTCTCTGGCCAAATATTATGACTACCGTGGCGGAGTTGAATGTTGCTCCAATGTCTCAAGTAATTGAGATGTTGGGTGGAAAACTGTTGTTTGCTTTGGCATTGGTGGGAGTTTTACTCTCATTTTTGAAAAAAGATGCGGAAGGAAAGTTTGACGTTAAAATTCCTATTTTCTTAACTTTATGGTTTATTGCATCTCTTTATGCTACTACTAGGGGAGTTAGATTTACTCTACAAGCCACACCCGTTTTCGCCATTGCTTTTGGCGCATTTTTAGGATTTACGTGGCATTATGCCTCACAATGGATAACTAAAGAACTAAAGATGGAGAAACACGTTACTCAGATTGTAATATTTATTCTGTTGGGGATACTGTTGATTCAGCCGATTCAAGCGGGATATGCCCAAGCTTACGGCTCGGTTTCTTCTATGAATGACGGGTGGTATAACACTTTAACCAAAATTAAAAACGAAGCTCCACAGAACATTATCATAACCTCGTGGTGGGATTTTGGGTATTGGTTCCGAGCTATTGCCGATAGACCAGTAACTTTTGATGGAGGAACTCAAGTTGGCTGGGGAGCGCATTGGGTAGGAAGAAGCTTGCTTACCTCAGATGAGGAGGAGACTGCCGGAATTGTAATGATGCTTAATTGCGGACAGAATTCGGCTTTTGATGAATTGGATAAAATTTTCAACGATACCCCTAAAGAGATAGCTATTCTGCATAAAATTTTATTAGAAGATAAAGAAGGAGCGATTAAAGTTTTAAATAAAGAAGGATTAACTCCGGAACAAATTGCTACGGTTATCAAATATTTGCATTGCGATGCTCCTACTGATTATTACATCACTTCTGATGATATGGTAGGCAAAGCGGGGGTATGGGGGCATTTTGGGAGCTGGGATTTTAATAAAGCTTCTATGTATCAGGAAACTAAGAATTTAGCTAGAGATACAGCTGTACAAGTTTTAACTAATAAATGGAATTTGAGTTCATCACAAGCAGATCAGGTTTATTATGATATTCAAAATACTCCTGCCGATCAGTATGTAGCGGGCTGGCCTAGTTATATCTCTGGATTAAATGCTTGTCAAGAAGTAGGAAATAATACGTTATCTTGCGGGGTAAATACGCAGCAGGGAACGGTTTTGATACAAGTTGAGCTAAGTAATTACACGGCTACTGTTAAAACAAACGATAAAGGGGGGGTATATCCGAATTCGTTGGTTTATGCTGACAAAGAGGGAGTAAAAGAGAAGAAATTTACGGGGAATTTAATTGGATTTTCGGCCATACTTATTCCACTGGGAAATAATTATGTGATGATGCTGAGCGATCCAACTTTAGCTAACAGCGTCTTTACTAAATTGTTCTTCTTTGACGGTCATGGAATGAAATGCTTTAAGAAGTTTGATGAAGCCAAGCCGTTTACCGGTGGAAAGATTGTTACTTGGATCGTAGATTATGACTGTAAGCAGAGCAATAAATTATTTTTCCTGCCTAAAGAAGAAGTTGATGCAGCGCATATTTTAATTATGGTTAATGAAAAGAGGACTGACGCAGAAGCGTTGCAATTGGCTGAGGAGATTAAATCTAATCTTACTACAGCTAATTTTGCTGATTATGCTAAGAAATACTCTGATGACCCCGGCTCAGCCGCTAATGGCGGAGGATTGGGGTGGTTTGGGAAAGGAATGATGGTACCTGAATTTGAAAAAGCTGCTTTTGAGCTTAAAGCTGGAGAAATTTCTGAGCCAGTGAAAACGCAGTTTGGATATCATTTGATATGGGTGAAGGAGAAGAGGAATGAATCATAAAATAAGCTTTGTGTTGCCAGCATTAAATGAAGAAAACGCTATTGGTCTAGTATTAGATGAAATCAACCAAGTTAGAAAAGAATTAGAGTTAAAGGGGCATAGTTCAGAAGTGATTATCGTCGATGGAAAAAGCAATGATAATACAGTAGAAATAGCTAAATCAAAAGGAGCCAAAGTCATTCTATCAGAGAAGGGATATGGTCAGCAATATAACCTGGGGTTTGAACATGCAACAGGAGAAATTATAGTAACGGGAGATACCGATCTTACTTATCCATTAGAAGATGTTTCTTATCTGATCAATTTTTTGGTTGGAAAAAATTTAGATTTTATAACCACCAATAGGTTTGCATATATGGATAAAAATGCGATGAGTTTAACTCATAAGATTGGAAATCTCATCTTAACTGGATGTACAATGGGGTTGTTTTTCATCAATATAAAAGACTCACAAAGTGGGATGTGGATTTTTAAAAGAGGCATACTAAGAAGGTTTAATTTAAAAAGTAAAGGAATGCCTTTTAGCCAAGAGATCAAGATTGAAGCGTTTAAAAAATGCAAGGCAAAAGAATTGCCGATAAGGTATCGAGAAAGAATAGGTGAAGTTAAATTAAATACTTTTAAAGATGGATTCGGGAACTTATTCCATTTAGTTAAAAAAAGATTTGAGTTTACAATGTAATGGTAAAAGACATATCTATTTCCATTCAAGAGGGAATGTCCAAAGCAGATAACTATAATAAGCTTCTTTTTAATAATTTTGATGGTTTTGTTGGAGAAAGAATATTGGAAATTGGGTGTTCTATAGGCAACATTACAAAGTTTTTTGATCATAAAGAATTAGTAATTGCAACGGATGTCTTAAAAGAAGCAATAGATATAATCAAATCGAAATATTCTGAAAATAAAAATGTTAAGACATTAATGATTGACGTAAGCGATGAAAAGATAATTGAACTAAACAAATATAAGATAGACACCATAGTTTGTATGAATGTGTTAGAACATATAGAAAAAGATTTAATTGCTTTAGAAAATATGAACAAAACATTAATCTGTGGGGGAAACTTACTTTTGTTGGTTCCTGCGATTAAGTGTATTTATGGAAGTGTGGATGAGTCAGATCATCATTTTAGAAGATATTCAAAAAAAGAGTTAAGACAAGAAGTAGAGAACGCTGGTTTTAAGATTAAAAGACTTAATTACATAAATTTATTTGGTGTAGTCGGCTGGCTTATTAACGGCAAGATATTAAAAAGAAAAACAGTGCATCAAGGAATGTTGTCTGTCTTTGACTCATTAGTTCCTTTGCTGTTTAAAACAGAGAGACTTATTGGTCCCCCTTTTGGACTTTCCCTAGTGTGTGTCGCAGAGAAATACATAGAGGATTAAAATACCATGCATCGTGAAGAAAAGATAACTTATGGAATTTTATTTTTGGTAGTGAGTTTATTCTTGATAATTAATTATTTAATTGTAACTCCTTTGGTTTCCTTACCTTCACCGATCTACGGTGGAGATTATTATTTTCAGCTAGGTCAGACTAATCACGTAAAATACGGCGGCAATCCTTTAGACTCAGCCAACATTAATGACGCAAAACCCATTTACTTTATTTTGTATTCCTTCTTTACCGGAAATATTGCTCGGTTGTTCAATATAAATGGGATCACCGCAGAGTTTATTTTTTCTTATATGATTATTGCTCTGTCCATTGTGACTACATTCTTCTTTGTTAAATATATTCTGAACAATACTTTTGTTGCGGTATTGTCTACATTGCTATTTGTTAATCCTGGAATAATGCCTATAATAAAATACACCGACTTTGCGGTATATTTAATGATGCCTTTGTTCTTATTAATGGTTTTTCATTTTGTTAAAGAAAAAAAATATTTGAATTCAATTTTATTAGGAATTGTTTATGGTTTAATTGGGTTAACTCATAGCGTAGCTTTCATTTCCGCCTCGTTATTGATAGCAGCGGTATTTATTTATTATTTCGTAATCAAAAATTTTGATTTTACACATAAAAAGTATATTAAAGAAAATATTAAAAGAGAAATTATTTTTTATTTGATCATTTTTGTTATTGGTGTTTCAATCGCACTTTTGTGGTGGTACCAACCAATTTTTATTTATCATGGACAAACATCCCCACATTATACTGAATGGAATAATCAAGACTGGTCTAATCTAAATTATCAATTTGGATTTCTTTACCAGACTATTAAACAGATATTTTTCTCTTTTGATTCCATAAAATCAGTTATTTATTCATTATTTAATGTATTTGGTTTAATAGGGATTTTATTTATCAAACGATACATCCCTAAAATTAAATTTATAAGGTTTTTATTTATTTCTTCTTTGATAATTACTTTCCATTATCTTTTAACTCAAAATGCTTTTGGTATCAATCTTATTCCTGGATATATCAATTTTTTATTGTTAGTTCCTTCTACAGTAATTTTATTCTCTTTTGGTATAATTGTTTTTTATCAATTGATAATTAAGAAAGTATCTACAAATAACACGATTAAAACTACTTTTTATGGATTAATTATTATAGTGCTATTGATTTCGCAAGTTCAAGCATATAACCAAAAGATAAATGATAAGTGGTATCAAGCTGGAAAAAATCCACTACCCCCACAACTTTTAGACTTGAAATATTATTTGATAAAAAACAGTGATGTTTACGACACTATTTTAACCACGAAAGAGATTGGTTTTGCCGTAACTGCTTTGTCAGGAAGAAAATTATTGGTAGCAAGAAGAGCTCATAATGATCCTTTCTTAGACTTGGATCCGCGAGAAATGGCTGCAGCTATAATTTTATATGGTAATAACACTAAATTAAAAAAAGAACTAATCCAAAAATACGATATTAAATACCTATATTGGGATTATTATTGGATACAAAGCGAGTATTATTTCGATAATGCTGGACAAATTACAGGCTGGTTTGACCCATTAATATTGTTTTATTCTAAAGAATATGAGCAAATCTTAAAGGCTAATGGAATTAAGTATTTTATAGAAACTACCTGGGTGGATCCAGCGTTGAAAGGAGAAAGTTATAAGAAATTTAAGTTAATTTTCATATCTCCACAGAATTATCACAATTTTACTCATCCTTGGGATCCAGATTTAGATAAGTATTTAATCGAAGTTTGGTCCTATGAACAAAAGGGTCAAAAGATTGCAAGATTATTTGAAATAATTTAAAAAAGAAGGTTATTTCATAAGCCTTATAAATCATTTTTGTAATTAGTTGCGAGATGAACACGTGGATAATTATTCCTGCCCATAATGAAGAAAATAAGCTCAAAGAAGTAGTTTCTGGGCTTAATCGTAATGGTTATACTAACATCGTGATAGTTGACGATTGTTCTGGAGATAATACCTCGACAGTAGCTAGTAATAGCGGAGCGGTTGTATTAAGACATCTTATTAATCGTGGCCAGGGTGCAGCACTCCAAACAGGTATAGACTATGCTTTGGAACAAGGTGCAGAAGCTATCATAACTTTTGATGCAGACGGACAACATTGTGCCGAAGATATCTCCAAATTGATTGAACCCATCGAAGAAGATAAAGCAGACATGGTTTTAGGAAGCCGTTTCCTTAACCAACCATCAAACGTTCCGTTTATTAGAAGATTATTCTTAAGAGGAGGCGCGTTGATTTTTAGATTATTTTATGGAGTTAAATTAACCGATTCTCATAATGGCTTAAGAGCTTTATCCCGGAAAGCTGCAGAACAAATAGAAATCACTGGTGATGGTTCGGAGCATGCTTCAGAAATCATTGAAGAGATTGGCAAGAAAAGATTAAGATATATCGAAGTTCCAGTAACCATAACTTATACCAATTATTCGATTCAACATGGGCAAAGTAGTTGGGCAGCGTTTAAAATCCTGTTTAAGATGCTGATGAAAGGATTTTTGAGATAAATCTTCTTTTTCACAAAGTTTTTAAAAGACATCCTTTAATATAAAACAAAAATGGAACTAATTCAAATCTTGATAGTTTTATTTGGTTTGTTTGCATTTAGTCGGGTAATAATAAGATTCAAAAAAAAAGATATTGCCCAAGGAGAATTTATCTTCTGGACATTAATCTGGCTTTTGGTCATACTCGTGGCTCTGCTGCCAAACTTAAGCTTTCACTTAGCTAAATGGTTTGGGGTTGATCGTGGAACCGATGTTTTTGTTTATTTAGGATTGGCTTTATTATTTTATATGGTGTTTAGGTTGTATGTGAAGTTGGAAAAAGCAGAGCAAGGACTGACAAAAGTGGTTAGAGAAGTAAGTTTTGAAAAGAAATGAATGGTCCAATACAATATGAAGAAGAATAATTCGATTTCAATCGTTGTAATAACTCATAATGAAGAAAGTAATATTTCCAATTGCCTGGACTCTTTATTAAAGTTAGACTATTCTAAAGAAAATTATGAAATAATTGTCGTCGACGGAAAATCTAAAGATAGAACCATACAAATAGTCTCTCAGTATGTTCAAAAATTCAACAATGTTAAATTATTAATTGATGAAATTGGATATCAAACTACAAGTAGAAATTTGGGAATTAAAGATTCAAAATACGAGTTTATAGCGTTTACTGATGCGGATTGTATCATACCTGAAAATTGGATTAAAGTTCTGGTAACAAACTTTAACAGATATAATCCAATTTATCCTAATCTTGCTGGGGTTGGTGGCTCAAATATTCCACCAAAGCAAATAAGTAACTTTATAAAGGCAATTGGAATTGCTTATGATTCCTGGCTTGGTTCTTTGGGCAGTTTACAAGCAAAAAAGATAGAAAAAGACAATCCAGTGTTTAGTCTGTCTTGCACTAATTGCTTATATGATAAATCCAAACTTAAAGAAGTAGGCCTATTTTCCACTGATAAAGGGAATATGGGGGATGATTGGGTTTTGGGACTAAAACTAAAGAAAAAGAATTATCTTTTAATGGGGCTGAAAGAATCCTTTGTGTGGCATAAATTCCGATCTTCCCCAAAAAAATTCTTTAAAAATATGTTTCTGTATGGCAAGGTAAGGGCGTTTTTTATTAGAAAATATCCATTCGAGAATAGTATGAAATACTTTTTACCAATAATATTTTTGTTGGCGATGTTATCAACGGTATTAATTTTCCTAAACATAATCTTTATTGTACCTTTAATTTATTTTCCAATAATATTCATCTATTCTTTGTGTTTATCTATAGCCAAGAAGAGTATCCAATTAACACCTCTTGTTTTTCTGGTATTCATTTTATTGCATTTTGGATACGGCCTGGGGGAGATATATGGGTTAAGATTTTTGTTTAAAATACAATAAATGATTTGGTGGTGATTAAAGTGAAATATCTTGTAACTGGGGGAGCTGGTTTTGTAGGAAGCTCCATCGTAGATAGGCTGGTCGTTAAATCTCATCAAGTTATTGTTTATGATAATCTATCCACTGGAAATGAAATGTTCCTAAATCATTCTAAAGATAAAATTTTGTTCATAAAAGCTGATTTGTTGGATACCAAAAGGCTTAATGAAGCGATGCAGGGAGTAGACTTTGTTTTTCATATGGCTGCAAATGCAGACGTTAAAGATAACTTAAAAAATCCAACTAAGTGCTTAGAACAAAATACAACCGGAACAAGTAATGTCTTAGAGGCCATGAGAGTCAATGGAGTGAAAAATATTGCTTTCGCATCGACAGGCAGTGTCTATGGGGAGCCAGATGTTTTCCCAACACCAGAAGATTGTAAGTTTCCCATACAAACATCAATGTATGCTGCAAGCAAACTTGCTAGTGAGGGATTACTTGAAGCATATAGTATTGGCTACGGAATTAGAGTGTTCATATTCCGTTTTGTATCTTTAATGGGAGAGAGATATACCCATGGATGTGTTTTTGATTTTTATAAGAAACTTCTTAATAACTCGAAAGAGCTTTATATCTTAGGTGATGGTAAACAGAAGAAATCTTACTTGTACATTCAGGATTGTTTAGACGCAATGTTTCTTGCAATAGAAAACTCTACTGAAAAAATTAACATTATCAATCTGGGAACAGAAGAATATGTAGAGGTCAATTTTATTGCTGACACGCTTTGTGAAGAATTAGGACTCAATAACGTTAAATATGTGTATTCCGGTGGGAAAAGAGGGTGGGTTGGTGATTCACCTTTTATTTTATTAGATATTAAAAAAATGAAGGCTTTAGGATGGAAACCAACCTTTACTATTGAAGAATGCATAAAAAGAACCATAACTTGGCTTAGAGAGAACCAATGGGTTCTTAAAGAAAGACAATAGGAAACAATTGATAAAGGCATCATGATTAAAAAACCTAAAGTGGTCATAATTGCGGGCGGATTAGCTACGAGGATGAGTCCTATTACTGATAATATTCCTAAGTGCTTGATAGACGTTAATGGAGCACCATTGATACAACACCAAATTGAATTTTTTAGAGAGCGTGGCTACAAAGAGTTCGTATTCTGTGTCGCACATCTCGCGAATAAAGTTAAAGAATATTTTGGTGATGGGTCACAATTCGGTGTGAGCATAGAATACAGTTTGGAACCAAATGAATTACTTGGATCAGCTGGTGCGGTTAAACTAATAGAAAATATTATTGATAGCACATTCATAGTGTTCTATGGTGACAATCTTACTAATCTAAATTTTGATAAATTTTTAAAGTTTCATAAAGAGAAGAATAGTCAATTTACAATATTTTTAAAAAAGCGTTCTGAAAAAAATCATAGTAGCAGTTTGATAACTATGAACGATGAAAATAAAATAATTTCTTTTATTGAGAAGCCATCTGTAGAAGAGTTTGATAAACATAAGCATGAAATACAATATATAAATAATGGAATATACCTCATCGAACCCGAATTGATTCGTGAAATTCCAGAAAATATTAAGTATGACTTTGGCAAGGATGCAATTCCAACGTTATTACAGAAAGACCATAAAATATATGGTTATCTTTCTGACGATTTTTATGTGGAGTTAGGAAGGGTTGAAAAATATGAAACATTTTTAGCTAGATTCAAATGCAGAAAAAATGTGTTAGAACGTGCAAAAGCTATATTTTTAGATAGAGATGGAGTTATCAATGAGGGCATAAAAAATCTTTCTAAACCAGAACAGTTCAGACTTATTCCTAGAGTTGCTGAAGCTATACGGAAATTCAATGATGGGGGTTATTTAGTCATCGTTGTCACAAATCAACCAATTATCGCTAAAGGTTTTTGCACCGGTGAGGATATAGAAAAAATCCATCATAAAATGAAAAAAAGCTTGGCAGAGAAGGGGGCGCACGTTGATGCGATATATTTGTGCCCCCATCATCCAGAAAAAGGATTTGAAGGAGAAATTGCACATATTAAAATAAATTGTGAATGTCGTAAGCCTAAACCGGGCTTAATTCTGAATGCCGTTAAAGATTATAATCTTGATTTGTTTAAGAGTTGGATGATTGGAGATTCATTTTCTGATGTTCAAGCAGGAAAAGAAGCGGGAGTAATGACTATTTTGTTAACTTCCGGAGATGGTTCGGGAAGCAAACAAGAAAAAGAATTACAAAATGTATCCCCTAATTATAAATTTAAAAGTTTAATCGAAGCTGCGGAGTTTATTATGCTTAAAAGATAGTTATGTTTCTCTGTTTATAAACTTTATTCCACAATCTTTATATAAGGGTAAATGGGGGAAGGATATATGATTGTAACTAGAACGCCATTAAGAATTTCATTAGGCGGAGGAGGAACAGACTTGCCTTTCTATGCTGAAAAGTTTGGCGGTTCGTTGGTTACGGCCAGTATTAATAAGTACATTTACATTATGATTGGAGATAAAATCCAAAAAGATATAAAGTTAAATTATTCCCAAACAGAGATAGTGAAATCAGTATCAGAAATAAAGCACCCCCTTATTAAAGAAGCGCTTAAACTAGTTAATATCAATTCGAGTATAGAAATTCATTCCATGGCCGATTTGCCTTCGGGATCTGGTTTAGGATCATCGAGTGCTTTCTTGGTAGGTCTCCTAAATGGATTATATTACTATAACGGAGAAACTGTTTCTAAGTATAAAATTGCCGAAGATACTTCTCACATCACCATGGACATTTTAAAGGAACCTTGTGGGAAACAAGATCAATATGCCAGTGCCTTTGGAAACTTAAATCATCTTAAAATAGCAACCAATGGAAGAGTACTAGTGAGTCCCATAAATATAAGTTATGAAAATATAAAAAAAATGGAGCAAAATCTGATGATGTTTTTTACTGGTGTTACTAGAGAAGCTAATGAGGTATTGGGAGAACAAAAAATATCGGGAGAACAAATTGAAAAAAAGACAGAAGCAGGAATTTATGATTACTATCATGAGATTAAGAAAATTGGAGAAGAAAGTAAAAAATGCCTCGAAAATGGAGACTTAAAACGCTTTGGAGAATGGATGAATGTCCATTGGGAATTAAAAAGAAACATCTCAAAAAAAATGTCTAATCCACAGATAGATAGATGGTACGAACTAGCCTTGGCCAATGGCGCATTAGGTGGCAAGATTATTGGAGCTGGTGGCGGCGGATTTTTAATGTTTTACGTGGAAAATAACCATGACAAAATAAAAATGTTAATGGAACAAGAAGGATTAGTTTATATGCCATTTAAGTTTGATTTTGATGGATCAAGAATAGTATATAACGGAAATTTGTTTTAGGGGGTCACAAAATGCAACATTTTGAATACATTGAGAATTATTTGAATGAAGTAAAAGAAATCACGGAAAAAATTGATAGGGGGCAGATTAACAGATCCATAGAGATTCTTTTTGATGCTTGGAAGAATAATAATTTGGTCTATTTTATTGGGTGTGGAGGAAGTGCAGGAACAGCTAGTCATTTTGCAGCGGATTTATCAAAAACCACTATGTGTAAAGGAAAAAAGCGATTTAGAGCTTTATCTTTAGTTGATAATCCTTCTTTATCTACAGCTTGGATTAATGATGAAGGCTGGGAAAACGTTTTTGTGGGACAGATTGAAAACTTTGTACAACCAGGAGATGTAGTTGTCGCTTTAAGCGTTCATGGTGGTAAAGGTAAGGGAAATGCCCTAGCTTGGAGTCAAAACCTAACCAAAGCCATACAATTTGTTAAAGATCATGGTGGCAAAACAATTGGTTTGGCTGGTTTTGATGGGGGCGCATTTAAAGAATTGGCAGATGCATGCATTATTGTTCCGAAAGATTCTACTCCTTTAGTAGAAGGATTTCATAGTGACGTACAACATTTGATAATATTCCGGCTGAAAGAACTAATTGAGAAATACGTTTAAAATGATTGATATCAAAAATCAAATTGTTAGGCAAAATCTTACAAACTATTTGTTGTATGATGATTTAGATATGGAAAACCGCCTCTTTGTCTCTTGGCAAATATTTGATGCCGCAATTGAGTATCTTTATGAAAAAATAATTGAATTACAAAGAAGTGGAAAAACATTTGATGCTATTTATGCTTTACCGCGGGGTGGGCTTTGCCTTGGTGTCAAGCTCTCGTATATGACTGGTCTTCCCCTGCTTATGAACCATTCACAATTGACCCCGCAAACAATTGTTGTTGACGATTGTACTAATACTGGGAAGACTTTGTCTACTTTCAAAGAATATTTTACGGTGGTAATGTTTCACAAACCAACATCTTTCTTTAATCCAAATATCTATTATCAAGAAACGGATAAACAGATAAATTTCTGTTGGGAGTCAAAAGAAGAACGAAATTAGGGAGGTATAAAAATGGTAAAATATGAGAATGGAATATTTTTAGATACTGGAAAGATAGATGAAGTGAAAAAGTATATGGGTATGGGTTTAATAAAAGGAGTAACTACAAATCCCACAATATTGTTAAAATCTGGAATTACAGGAGGATTAGAAGGGGTTAAAAAAGCATCTCAGGAAATTGCTAGAATTATAGGGGAATATCCTTTGTCTGTCGAATTAACCATTAATGATAACCCCGACAAGATGATTGAACAAGCTAGAGAATTTTATGCTTGGGCGCCCAATATAAACATAAAAGTACCCATCCATGGACCTAATGGGGAGTTAGATAATGTAAAAGTAATACATGAATTATCTACTAAATACAAGATTCCAGTAAATGTTACTGCCATGATGAGTGCGCAACAATGTTATTTGGCGGCGATGGCTGGCGCAACGTATGTGTCTTTATTTTGTGGAAGAGTAAATGATATGGGTCATAGTGCAACTGATGAGATAAAAAAGATACGACAATTACTAGATGCATTTGGGTTAGAAAGTAAGATCATCTGTGCATCAACGAGAGAAGTAAGCAATGTTCAAGAATGGCTAGGCGCAGGTGGACATATAGTTACAGTAACCCCAGAACTATTAAACAAGATGTTAATCCATCCCTACAGTAAAGAAACCGTACAGATGTTTCTTAACGATGCAGCCAAGCTTTAGTTTTTCATAATATTTATAAACGCTCTGCTCTCTAGAGAACATAATGAAAACGAGAGTATGTGTGTTTGGATTATGGCATTTGGGTTGTGTTACAGCTAGTTGTCTTGCCGATCTAGGATTTGAAGTTAAGGGTTTAGATTTCGACGAAAATAATGTTAATAATCTTAAGAAGGGTATACCTCCTTTATTTGAGCCGGGTTTGGCAGAATTAATACAAAAAAATCTCCAAAACCAAAGGCTATCTTTTTATATCGAACCAAAAGAAGCACTAAAAGACATAGATTTTTTGTGGGTAACATTTGACACCCCCGTTGATGAGAGGGATGTTGCAGATTTAGATTTCTTAAATAAGAATATTATTTCCATTATACCTCACATCCCAGATAATACCAAGATTATACTTTCATCTCAAGCTCCGGTTGGTTTCACTAAAGAGATTGAAGAGATATTTTCAAATAAATTTCCCTCTAAGAAGGTCTTATTTTCTTATTCACCAGAAAATTTACAACTGGGTAAGGCTTTAAAAGTATTTAAAGAACCAGATAGAATTGTAGTGGGAATAAGAAATTCAGAAAATATCAAAGAGTTTAAGCCCATATTCTCCGAAATCACGGATAGAATCGAATGGATGAAAACCGAGTCTGCGGAGATGACTAAACACGCCATTAATTCTTTTTTAGCAATGTCGGTGGTCTTTGCAAATGAATTAGCAGTTATTTGTGAATCAGTTGGTGCTGATGCCAAAGAAGTTTCGAGAGGATTAAAAACAGAAGAACGTATTGGGCCCAAAGCATATCTTAGTCCTGGACTTTCATTTGCAGGAGGCACACTTGCCAGAGATATTAATTTTTTAATTCAAAGAGGGGTTCAATACAAAAAGAATTTAATCTTATTACCAGCGATTAAGAGCAGTAATGAATATCATAAAAGATGGATCAAAAATAAATGTCTTGAACTTTTTGACAATATCAAAGGAGTAAAATTTGCGATTCTTGGCTTGACATATAAACCTAATACTGATACTTTAAGAAGATCTTCTTCGATAGAATTATGTGAATGGATTTTTTCCCAATCCGGCATTATAAACGCTTACGATCCAAATATCACTATATTATCAAATAATTTATCAAATAAGATTGATTTAAAGAATAACATCAGTGATGTTCTATTGCAAGCTGACTGTGTAATCGTATGTACAGAACATTTAGTATTTAAAGAGATAGTTATAAAAAATGAAGCGTTATTTTCCAATAAAGTTTTAATAGATCCCACAGGATTTTTAGAAAAGGAAATTTCAGAGAAAAGGGATTTAAAATATGTGCGCATTGGGAGAGCATAGAAATAGGAGAAATATATGAAACTTGAAAAATGTAATGCTATAATTACTGGTGCTAACCAAGGTTTAGGACTAGCAATTGCTGAAGAATTTGTTAAAGAGGGGGCATCTGTTGCGATTTGCGCTAGGGATGAAAAAAAACTAGCTCAAGCAGTAGAACATCTTAGAAAGATTTCTGATCCTAAACAAAAAATTTTAAGTAAAAGTCTGGATGTTTCTAATAAAGAACAAGTAAGATATTTTATTGATTATTGTATTCAATCATTAGGTACGGTTAATGTATTAGTGAATAATGCGGGAATTTATGGACCGAAGGGGTACGTTGAAAATGTAGATAGTTCTGAATGGAAGAAGACGTTTGAAATTAATCTTTATGGTACTTTCTATATGTGTAAGTATATAATGTCTCACATGAAGAAGAACAATATGGGAAAGATAATTAATGTTGCTGGGGGTGGCTCCGGAGCACTTCCTGGTCTTAGTGCTTATGTATCTACAAAAGGAGCCATAATTAGATTTACCGAGACGATAGCTGAAGAATGTAAAGAATATAATATTGGAATAAATTGTATCACTCCGGGAGCTTTAAACACCAGACTCCTAGACGAAGTGTTAGCCGCAGGACCAGAATCAGTAGATAAAAAGTTTTATGAAAGATGTATCCAACAAAAAAAAGAGGGCGGAGTTCCTCTACGAAAAGGTGCGTTGTTATGTGTATACTTAGCATCTTCTGAAAGTGATGGTGTTACGGGAAAGGTTCTAAGCGCGGTCTGGGATCCTTGGAATGAGTTCAAAAATCACATTAATGACCTTCAGAATACAGACATTTACACATTAAGAAGAGTTGTGCCAAAAGATAAGAATATGGGTTGGGGATAATCAAAAAAGGGAGTATTACCATGAATAAAAGATATACACTCGGTATTGTTGGTTGTGGACTTATTGGCAACAAGAGAGCAAAAGCTCTTACGGGAAATGAAATCGTCATTGTCTGCGACATAAATGAATCACTTGCAAAAAAACTTGCTGACGAATGTCACTGTAAATATACTGCCAATTATCGTGATATTGTCCAGAGTAATGTTGATATTATAATCATCTCGACATCTAACAACATGCTCATACCTATTGCTTTAGAAGCTGTTAAAAAAGGTAAACATGTTCTGATTGAAAAACCCGGGGCAAGAAATCCTGAAGAGATAAAGCAATTGTTGGATGCGGTAAAAGGAACGGAGATAAAAGTAAAAGTTGGGTTTAATCATCGTTATCACCCCGCCATATTAAAAGCGAAAGAAATCTTAACTAAAGAAGAAGTTGGAGAAATTATGTTTATTAGGGCAAGGTATGGGCATGGAGGTAGGATTGGGTATGATAAAGAGTGGCGAGCAAAGAAACAAATTGCCGGCGGCGGAGAATTATTAGATCAAGGGTGCCACCTTTTTGATTTAGGAAGAATGTTTTTAGGCGACTTTAATCAGGTAATAGGATTCACCCAAAGATATTTTTGGGATATGGAAGTGGAAGATAATGGGTTTGCATTATTGAAAACTTCAAAAGGACAAATCATGCAAATGCATGCTTCATGGACTGATTGGAAAAACATATTCAGTTTTGAAATTATGTGCAAGAATGCAAAAATAGAGATCAGTGGATTAGGAAGAAGTTATGGAATAGAAACTTTGACCTATTATCAAATGAAACCAGAGATGGGACCACCAAATAAAGAAGTATTTACATTTGAAGGAGAAGATAACTCTTGGGATTTAGAATTCTCAGATTTAATTGATGCAATCAAAAATAATAGAAAATTGCCTGATTTAGAGAACGCTTATAAAACTTTGATTGATATAGGTAAGATTTACAGATTAAATGAGATAAAGTCATAAAAGACGAGACTTTCTGACCTATTTAATGTAAGCGAATTATTATTTTTTAAGTCTTTCCAAATCAGCATCTACCATCATTTTAACCAATTCTTCAAATTGAACTTTTGGTTGCCATCCAAGAATATTGCGAGCTTTATCCGATTTCCCTTGCAACACAAAAAGTTCTGCTGGTCTCTTAAATTGGGGGTCTATTCTGATATATTTCTCCCAATCCTTAATTCCAACGTGATTAAAAGCAACCTCTAGAAAATCCCGGATAGAATGAGTTATCCCCGTGGAAATAATCAAATTGTCTGGTTTTTCTTGTTGTAACATCAACCACATAGCTTCAACGTAATCTCCCGCAAACCCCCAGTCTCGCTTAGAATCAATATTTCCTAATTTTATTTCAGTAGCTAGTCCTAATTTAATCTTGGCTACTCCTTCAGAAATCTTTCTGGTTACAAACTCTCTACCTCTGATAGGAGATTCGTGATTAAATAATATTCCATTGGCAGCGAATATACCATAACTTTCTTTAAAATTTATCGCAATCCAATAAGCGTACAATTTAGAAATGGCATAAGGGCTTCTCGGATGAAATGGTGTTTCTTCAGTTTGTATACCCCCCGCGCTATAATTATTACCAAACATTTCTGAAGTTGAGGCTTGGTAAAATTTAGTGGTAGGATTAAAGAGTTTAATTGCATTGAGCAAATATAATGTACCTAAAGCATTAACCTCAGTAGTTAGTTTTGCTTGGTCCCAAGAAGCTGCAACAAAAGATTGAGCAGCCAGATTATACACTTCATCTGGTCTTATTATTTTTAGTATATTCATTAAAGAACATTCATCGGTCATATCTCCCAAAATGAATTCTATTTCTGAAGTAATTCCTAGATAATCTAAATTCTCAAAATTAGGATTAGTGTATCTTCTGATTAACCCATATACTTTGTATCCTTTACTCAGCAGTAATTTTGCCAAATAAGGACCATCTTGTCCCAAAATCCCCGTAATTAAAGCAGTTTTTACCATTAATGGAGAGATTATCATAAACTGTATTTATAAATCTTATCGATTAGAGGTACAGCTATCTTTATAAAATAACCTTTTCTACTTATTATTGATGGAAAAACTGAGAGTAAATTACATCTTGGGATTAAAAAGGAATTATATTTGTGGCATTGACAAATATAACAACAACCTAAGAAACATACTTCAAGAAAAAGTGGATTATGTTGACTATTCTTTTCGAAGCAAACAATATGGGGTGGTTAGATTTTTAAAGCAATTTCTTATTTTTCCAATAAAGATTTGGCAGCTAAATACAAAAAAAGGAATCAATTTTTTTATTGACACGACTACCTCTCTCAATTTTATCTTTCCTATTAAGAAAAAAATAATTGTAGTTTATGATTTAAACAATGAAAAAGAAGGAAAGATCAAACAGAAGTTAGGATATTGGTTTACAGAATTCAGTTGGCGCTTTCTAAAAAAGGCTGATTTGATAGTAACTATTAGTGAATATACTAAAAAAGTAATTATTGAAAAACTGAAGATTAAAAACGAGAAAATTAGAGTAATTTACCCCGCTGTAGATCATGAATTATACAAACCATTAACATTGGATAGATCGGCGTTCTTAAAAAAATATGGGATAGAAACAAATTTAAATGTTATTCTTTAT
>JAGVMW010000185.1 GCA_020053615.1 archaeon
TCTCTTTGCACACTTCTATTCGCTTCATTTTGAACTGTTCGGAATTTCCTAATAGTTGAGTTTTCCTCTAATTCTTGGCATTGATAAATATTCTTTAAGTGTTCATTAACTGTGGGGATGGATACTTCAAATAGTTTTGCAATCAGCTTTTGAGATAGCCAAACTGTCCCCTCGGCATACTTTACTTCAATAGATTCTTCTCCTGCTTGTGAGGTAAATATCAGAAATTCAGCAGTGCTGTTTCTGATGGCTAAATCTTTGTCCATTTCTAGCTTAGTAGAAGAGGTAGTATATAAATTCTATTCGCACTTGTCCAGTGCGGGAGTGGCTATCCCCATTCTGTTTTTTACGAGCTAATCAGAGAGAAATCTGCGGTTATGGGCTGTCCAGTGGGTGCGGGAGTGGCTTTGTGGTGGTTCCAGTATTGATTTGTTTTCTTTCCATTGGAGCACTTGGAACTCACGTAATAGTTACGTGCTTATGGACTCGGCAATAGGCTCTAATGAGCAAGAATTCACGCGTAATAGCCAAAGTGGACATAATAAGAGTTATGTTCAATTCGTAAGTGTGCTTTACTGACTTAGAGATTGTCGCTCGAACAAAAATGAGTTTTAACAAAAACAGTTGGGGCTGACACTAACGACTAACCACCTAATTTCTTAAAAGATAAATTTTTAAGCTTTGGAATTCTCAGTGGAGATATGATTAAAAGTTCAAAACAAATAAAAGTAAAAAAATGTAAATATTGTGGGAATGAGTTCATAACAAATAAAAAGCAGAAGTTTTACTGCAAGAATGAATGTTTCAAAGCACAGAAATATTTGAGAGATCAGGCTTATTTTTCAACTCTTAAAGGGAGGGAGGTAAAGCAAAAAAGTCAATTAAAGAGGAAAGATAAGAAAAAAGAATATGATAAATCTTATTTTTCAACCCCTCTTGGAAAAGAAGTTAAAAGAAGAAGTAAAATAAAGAGAAAAGAACACATAACTGAACAGACAAAAGAGTACCAATCAAGACCTGAAATTCATGAAAAAAGAATGGCTCAGTCAAGAGCATTTAAGCATACTGATAAGGGCAGGGCAAATGCTAGGTATTATGGTAATATAAGACGTGGAAGAAAAGAAGAAACAACTATTGGTTATACTAAACAAGAATGGATGAATAAAATGAAAGCAACAAATGGTTTCTGTCCAATTTGTAATAGGCCTTTTACTTTGGGATATCATAGCAAACATGAAATGAGTATGGATCATAATCCACCTATTTCCAAAGCAGGAAAAAGATTTGTTTATACTATTGATATGATTTCTCCCCTTTGCAGAAGTTGCAATTCTAAAAAAGGCAATAGGAATATATAAGATCATATTTCAAGAAATGAGAATGGCAAACAAACAAGATTTAAATAACAGATTTGATTAAGAATAACATGGAAGATGATTATAATCTTTTTATGAACACTTTAATGAAAACAAAGATTATGGTGGATATACCCATTAACTCTTATGCACATGTTCCGGAGATAAGACAAGCATTTAACGCGGGAAGTTATTTTCGAGCTATAATGTTATTATCTTGCACTGTAGAGTCTACACTTAATAATCTTGTTCTTTTGGAGGTTATCCAGACAAATAAGTTATTGGCTTGGGAGAGGGCAGATTTACAGAGGTTTTCACTTCAAACATTAATAGATTGGGTTTCGGGAATAAAAATCAAAAGAAAGAGATGGCTAAAGTTAGACTATGGAAAATATCCACCTATAATTACTACCCCATTAATTAGCCCAGAAGAGAAAGTTGTATTAGAAAAATTAAAAGATATAAGAAATGACATAGCTCATTGTTCTTATTTAACTTACGATAAAAATTTAAGAAAGGAGTTGATTGAAGAAATAATTAATCAGACGGAACCAATTTATAACAAACTTGTTGAAGAGCTGATTAGATTATCTAAGCTTAGGCATTCTGAATCAGATTTAAATAAAGACTACTGCACATAACTGAAACTAATAACATGCACTTAATCAAACTGGTCAGCCCCCACCTAACTATTAACTTGCGACAATCTCTTTACTTTGATGTAACTTTCTATGTTTAATCAAACAAGCACACTTACGAACTTCTCGCACTGCGGTGCTCGACCTCCGCATAAAGCGGGGGGAACATAACACCTCTTAGAACTCTCTTTCTGAAATAAAAGATTACATGGGAATAACCTCCCACGCAACCTCTTTGTGTTTCGTGACCATAGGTAATTTCATCACCTTTTTATACTTTTCTGGTTTTTATATGAAATGGGCAGGGCTCATACCACAAACACCTCTTGGTGCTTTGTGCACATGATGGAACGTGGTAAACAGGCCCCCATTCATCGTTAGGAGGCTCAAAGCCTAGTTAAGTTCAGGGGGTGCCCGTGCCCACTTCTTCCTATTTGGAAGCATGAAACGGCTGCTCATTCTTGAGCATATGCCAGACAATTGTCAGCATCTTTCTTGCCGTACTTCGGCGAGCAACTTTAGCATTCTTACGCAATTTCATCTGCGCATAATGCAACTGAAATTTATTTTCTGGTAAAGTTGAAGCTCTGCCACTACATTCGGTCAATATCCATTTCAGCCACTTATTGACCGCATTATTTTTGACATTAAATTCTGTTTTTCCGGTTTGATAAATGCCTGGACAGAGTCCGGCATACATCACTAATTCTTTTGGTGTTTTGAAACGGTTAATGTCAGCTATTTCACTAATAATCATCAAAGCTCCAAAGTAACCGACACCGGGAATTGTCTTCAGCAGGTTAGCTAAGCGATGACTTCGGGCTTTGTCTTCTACTCGAGATTCCATCTCTTTTTCTTCTAAAACAATACATTCTCTAATCTTCAGCATGTTGTTCAAAAGTGGGTCATTCCACTCCAAGAGCAAAGCCAAATTTTTCTTATTCCAAAGTTTTGGCGGATAAGCCACGCCCAAAGTTAGAAGCCGAGATTTAATCTTCAACTGAACTTCTACCCGCATGCGAGTGAGATTAGCTTTGCCACGACAAAGATCACGCATTGCTAACATCTCGTCTGAGGGAATGTATACTTCCGGTAGATAACCGGTGCGAAGTAAGTCGGCTAATATCTTCGCATCTACTTTATCGGTCTTCTTTCTGCAAGCGATATCGTGTGTTTTCTTTGCTGAAGAGAGCTTGGGCGTATAGCCCAATTCGCGGAAAAGTACATATGCATATCGCCACATTGCGCAGGATTCTATAGCTATTGCTTTCAGGGGCATTCCACAGAGGAAACTCTGTGCCCCTTCTGGTGTCGGTTGAAAAGTGTGCTCACGCACAACTTTACCGGTTGTATCCATAATGCAGCCGACATATTGGTCTTTATGGATGTCTATTCCAGCATATAATTCTCTCATTCTGAATCACCTCGTTTTTGGCTCGGAAAGCGGAGCAGGTATTTACTTCTTCAGAAAGAGAGTTCTACTCCCATCATTGTTGTATTTAATTCGTAAGCAATCTTGGTGGGATTGTCTAGTGGGTATTGAGAAGATTAGATTTGGCACAGAAGAACCTAAACTATTTCCTCGCTATCTTCCACAACGTCTCAAAGAAGTTCTCAACAATCCTCATCCTCCCCCATCTCCTCCTCATCTTCCCCGTCGTCGTCATCCTCATCTCTCTTCCTGCTTTTCTCCGGAGACGGCTTGGGGCAACGCTGCTGGTATTCGCTAAAAATAAACTTACAGGTCTGAGTATACTTCTCCGGATGCGCTTTGATGTCTTTTAACAATTCATCCACCTTAACCCAAACATATTCCTCAACTTCTTCTTTATCGATGTTGAATGGTCCAGAATAAACTAATTTATAAACCAATTGAAACTCATTTTCGTGCGTGTGTTTTAATCTAAACAGGGGACTTAATTCCACGTTAGGCAGAGATAAGCCAATCAGCATCTCCTCGTGCAACTCCCTTAATGCCCCTTGAAGATAAGTCTCTCCGGAAATCAAATGCCCTCCTTGTTGCGCCAGCAATCCTGGCTCTCTATCTTTATTCTTAGAACGTCTCTGAATTAAAGTCTCGCTCAGCGAATCATCTTTGAAAATCAAAACTGCTGCTGCCCTATGCCACAACTTCTTCAGATGCGCATTCTTCTTAGTATCTTGCCCAATAACATTATCGTTCTCATCCACGATGTCAATGATTTCTTCCATCGATAGCCTCT
This sequence comes from archaeon, assembly GCA_020053615.1. Classification (GTDB taxonomy): domain Archaea; phylum Nanobdellota; class Nanobdellia; order Woesearchaeales; family GW2011-AR9; genus JACRPH01. The sequence continues at coordinate 4,216 of JAGVMW010000185.1, forward strand.
TTTTACCAAATACATCCCAAATTAAAACCCAATTACCTGAAATCCATATTTCTCAACCTCTTCTTTACTCCAAAAAGTTTGGTTTTTAGTTCTGAAGAGATAAGTTATTTCTTTTTCCAATATTCTTCCAGTATATTCTTTAATTTCAGGATTCCATTCTTTCAGTACTAATATATCCCCCACGTTGCATTCCCAATCTGCCAGGCGTAACTCAAAATTCTTCTTTCCCTCTAAAATGGCTTGGAAATAAGTGGGATGGACTTTCTTTTCAATGCGCATACTTGGTAAGAAATAACACTTATTTAATAATATTCTCTTTTAGTTTAAGCAGAAGCAACCTCAAATCAGGAGATATCGAATACTCTTCCAGCCGCGAAATTGGCAAGTAATCCATCCTGCTAAACTGCTCCGGCTCGTTTATGCGGGGAGTTCCAGAAATAACTCGCGTAACAAACTTATGAGCAACAGCTTTTCTCCCGTCTGGAATCACAAAATCAACGCTGCCAAAGTAAGTTAGCTTGTCCAACACCATTTCTTTTCCTAACTCCTCATAAGCTTCCCTTTCCGCAGCTTTAGCCAATTCCTCAATGGTTGGCTTACCCGAAACATAACACTCCTCCGCTTTAATTTTCCCTCCAGGAGTTTCGTAATGGTGGTGATCGTTGCGGTATAGCAACAGAATTTCTTTATTATCGTTAACAATTAAACAACCAGACAAAATGACTTTCTTAGATAAGTTTAGCATCTTCGAAATCCTCGTAGAAATAATCGTAAAAGCGACATCTCCGTAGGTCGAGTCGTTCCGCTCTGCTCCACTCGTGAGTTCGCTACGCAAACAGCCACCCCTCTGTCGCTCTCAATGAGATGTAATCGCAGGGATTTCGACCTGATGATGCTAAACTTATCTCTCATCATTCCCGTGTCGCCTGAAATGCTAGAATGTCTTCTGTGGTTAACTTCTTCCCTTTTCGCAGCTTCTCTTTGACTTCTGTAGTCCTTTCCTGAACTTTAGTCTTGAAATCTCTTTCATCATCCTCGTGAAGCAGCTTAGTTATCTCAGTCAAACGAGGCTGTTTAATTTCTAGCTCTTTCTTCGCCTGCTCAAATTTAGTTTTAAGTGATAAGTAAGCCTCTACCAACGGCTTCTCTTCTTCCCGGAATTTCTTCAGCTCTTCGTACAAACGATTTATCTCTTCATGTCTTTCTTGCGACTGCTGAGCTAATTCCTGAACCGCATGATGTGAATCTTCCGCTTTTTTCCGGACTTCATACAAATTGGCTGAAGCAGTGCTAACTTCTCTCCATGCTACACCCATCTTTTCCAACTCTTTAAACTTGGCCTGAAGCTCTTTAATCTTCTTATGAAGCTTCTTCTCTGCCTCAAACGGCATAACCTCAGTTTCAATTTTAGTTTGAATACGTTGAATCATTTGTTTAAGCTTAACAGGATCTTCCTCCATTTCAATCTCTCCCATTAACTTCTTCTTTTTCTCAGAAACTTCTTTTCTCTCTTCCGCTTTACTCTTAACTTCCTGATTAAACTTATCTCGGGTTCCTTTCTGCTCTTTAACCTGTTTGGTTAATTCATCTCTCTGTTTCTTTAACTCTTGAATCTTAGAAGCACGAAACTTAATCTTATCCCGTAAAGAACGTAGCTCACGAAACTTCTCTTCTTTCTGGTTGCCAAAAGAATTTAACTGTGGCTTTAACTCAGCTACCTCTCTCTTCAATTTCTGGAATTCCTGCCGTAATTCCTCTGAATTTTTTACCTCATCCATAAGTATCACGTGTTGGGGTGATTTGGTTATATTTGTTTACATCATCAGATCGAAATTCTTTCCGGTTTTACTTGCCCATGGTGATAGGGGGACTTGCCCCCCACGGGGATGTCGCCCCCGCGAAATCACTTCTGGAATTTCGAAGATGCTAAACAAATATTGTTTCAAATCACATCTCGTTTAAAGATAAAGACTAAAATAAATAAAAAAAAGTCAAATCTTGCTGGCTTAGCCAAACAAAGCGCCTAGTCCGGCAGCAGCAGCAGCTTCAGCTTTCTTTTCATCTTCCTTAGGCTTTTCTTCCTTCTTAGCTTCAGCATGATGTCCAGTAGCAGGAGCAGCAGCAACAGGAGCAGCTACAGCAGCTTTCTTGATAGCTTCTTCGATGTTCACTCCCTGAAGCGCAGCGACTAAAGCTTTAACTCTAGCATCATCAACTTTAACCCCAGCAGCAGTAAGCACAGCTTTAACTGCACTATCACTGATTTCTTTTCCTGCTTTGTGAAGCAGCATTGCGACGTAAATATATTCCATTTTTTATTCCTCCGTATTCTTTGTAAGTGTACCTTTCGGTTTTTTATGTGAACGTCAGCTCTTGAGTTTAATTTATTCTTTAACTTTAACCTTCACGTCACGAAGTGTTCCTCCTTTCTGCATGTGCTCAAACAATTCTTTGGTTTGATCCTCTTTTACATGTCCAAAGTAGGGATCTCCTTCGTTTTTTTTCGGCTCTACTTGTGCCTCGATACTTCCCGCTTCTTTAACTGCCAGAGCCTGGGACTCGGCTTTCGCCAAGAGCTCATCTTTGGTAAAGTCGTTTAGTACATTTCCTTCCATAGCAATTGTCTTAGCTTCTCTAAATGCTTTCTGTAATAGTAATTCAGTAGTCTCTGAAGTTGGATAAGCGCATTCCATAGCCAAATTAAACGCCCATTGAGCTGCTTGAGTGAAATTCTGGGCATACTCAGCTTCATCAATGTGCAGTTGCTTAGCATCAAAAGCTAATCCATTTTCCCACACGGAAACTAAATTCATGCCAATTTCCATCGGCTTAATATCTAACTTTTTGAGTACATCAGATAATTTTTGTGAGATAATATCTCCTTCTTTAGCAATTCTAGTGTCAGAAATAACGGCTAACTTTCCAGCTTCTACTTTAGTCTTTATTCCTACTCCCGCTAACTCGGAAATGATTGGTCCAGGAGCAAAACTGGTTGGTCCAGCTTTGACCATAATATCTCTTGGTGCAATCTGTCCCGGCTTGGCTGCTGCTTCTGACTTGTTCTTTTGGATAAATGAATATAATGAAAATGGATTATCTTTGGTAAAAATTAATGCGGGCATGCCTTTAAGCTTCTCAATTAAAGGAGTGATATTCTCTCGCTTAGATTCTTGAATTGCTCTCATTATCAAGTTCTTACGAGCCATAGTTAACTTTATGCCCTTGCCCCGAAGAATTCCACGCATCTTCTGCAGCTGCTCTCCCGGCAGGTTTTCCATATTAACTATACCGATGATAGGATAGCTCTGAATATCTTTGGTTAACTCTTGTACTCGTTTTATTTTTTTGTCGCTGACCATGTTACACCTAAGATATCTTCACCGGTTTGCTCATAGTAAGTTTTAAGCAGGCATTTTTGACATTCTGATTTTCGTCCTGAGGTAATTGCTTAGCTATAGTATTGTATATCGCTAACACATTCTCAATAATTTCATTATCCGGCTGGCTTTCCCGACCGATTTTGCATTGTAAGTTTAGTGCTTTTTTAGCAGATAAGCGTACAGTTGAACGAAACTTTTTAGTTAAAACATCCAAGTTAGCGTTAGGAGGGAAAACTGCACCCATCTTAGGGTTGGGCATCTTTCCTCGAGTGCCTAATATCTTACCGAAGGCAGCTGCCACTTTTGGCATTAAGTTTGCTTGAGAAATGAAATAATCGTAATCTACCGCTAGTTTCTTAGCAGTTTTCTTCTCACCATAAGTGGGAAATTCGGTTTCTTTTATCACTAAATCACAAAATTTTAACGCATTTTCAGCAATAGTGGGGTCAACAAACGCTACTATCTTGGTCTTTTCTCCACGTTGAAAAGGAACGGTAACGAAGAAATCTAAAGGATTGACTTTTAAATCAACATTCTTAAGATTAATAGTAAGATCATAAGACTGCACAAACTTGCGCTTAGGCAGCTGCTTTAATTCATCCAGAGCTTTTTGAACTTGTTCTTTATTCATTATGACCTCCTACTAAAAAATAGTAGTTGTAACGGTTTAGATGCTAGGATGGCGGTTTATTTATAAAGATTTCGGCAGTGGTGGCTTTGCGTATAAATTATTTCACATCTTCCGTACAGTAATATTATAAAAAATTCTGTGTATTTTGAACTGTTCACAAATGCTATTTACACTAAATAAA
>JAGVMW010000088.1 GCA_020053615.1 archaeon
CCATTACCATGAACGACCGTCGTCACCAATATTTTTGCCGTAAATTCGTTTTCTCTAAATGAAGTAATATCATTTCGTTTTACTTTCGGAGATACTGTTCCACTCCGACAAACATATAAACCAGAATTAATTTACCTCCTTAAAAGAGCATGAAACATAAACATTGCTTATTAGCAGGAATTATCATATCAGTAATAATAGTAGCCATAATTATCGCTACCTATTTCATTCCAGGGATAGATAATTTTTCTTCTCCAACTTATATACGTGAGTTTCTGCTTAATTTAGGGTGGATTGGCTATTTTGTATATGTCATCTTAGTAATTGCTTCCATTCCGCTCCCCATTCCCAGCACTCCGATTGTATTCGCTGGAGGTTATGTTTATGGAACGTTAGTTGGCAGTGTTTTAGCAGTGATTGCTACTGTACTTGGAGCAGCAATTTCATTTTATGTGGTTCGAAAATTAGGTGAACCGGTGTTAGAACTGCTGATGGACAAACGCCATATAGACCACTTCAGCCATCTATTTAAAAAAAGAGGGGTTTCCATCGCGCTGATTTCTTATATTGTACCAGTATTTCCAGCGGACATAGTAGGATTGCTGATGGGATTAACTAAAATCCGATTTCATACTTTTCTAGCAGTAGTTATTGTAGGAAGTATCCCTAGAAGTTATGTGCTAAATGCTTTAGGCAGTGATTTATACACTGGACTTACAACTAAAACTGTGTTCTTAATTGGATTAGTAGTCGTGTGCGTAGTAATGGCTATATTCAGAGAATGGCTGAAGAAGTTGATGTTCAGAGAGTTAAGGGAGCTAGAACATGGAACCAAGACCTTGGAAAAGGAAGTAGAGAAGGAGATTGGGATAAGTGAGACAAAAGAGAAAGCAACGAAGAAGAGAAAGGTAAGAAAAAGAAAGTAAAAAACAGTAAGCCTATTTCACCTCAAACTCTACAAACAGTGGCATGTGATCCGAGAAAGGATAATTCAACACCGCATATTGCTGAATTTTTATCTGTGGAGAAACTAATACATAATCCAATCTTCGTGTAGGGTGCCATGTCGGCTGTGTTAATCTCGTAGAATGCTTATCCAAAGCGGCTTTATCTTTCAGATGCGTTTCTTTGAGCAGTTTTTGGATTTCAGAAGTGCCATGAAAAGTGTTAAAGTCTCCCATCAGCATTACTGGATTTTTAATGGAATTTACGATACCAACTAATTCATGTATTTGTTTTGCCCGAGTTTCACCGCCTAAAGCCAGATGAGCGAGAAGCAAGGTTACTTTTTTAGGGCAGTTAATGGTAGCTTCTATTATCACTCTTTTTGTTCCTTCATGAAAAAGATGATATTTTACTTTAGAAATTTTGTACTTGGAAATAATAGCATTAGCCTGTTTGTTTAATATGGGAATATAATGAAACAACTTTAGCCATCCCTGAAACGGATATTTTATCTTTTCTACAAAATTATTCATACCTAGCTTGTGCTCAAAGAAAACCACTTCATCTTTTTTAGCTCGAAACGAGCCGGTGTCAACTTCCACTAGTGAGAGTATATCCGGTTTTAGCTCTTTTAGCGCATCTACAACTTTTTGGTCCAGCCCTCTAGGGGGAAAAAACATTCTCCAGAACATAAAGTACTGATACCATAATCCCTCCATCCCTTCACAGTATTCAATATTGTAGCAAACTAGTTTGACCATCCCTAGAATGAGTTAAATCAAGTGAGATATATAAGTGTTATTGAGTACTTTAAAGTAAATTCTCCCGTTCATAAAAATCAATAGCTTGACCAATCGCTTCTTTAAACGAATGGGTTGGAATCCATCCTAATTCTTTACGCGCTTTAGATGAGTCAAAATACCTAAATTTAAAAGAGAAATCTAATGCTGCTGTAGGTAGAGGGGTTTTCTTATTAAATAATAAGCAACCTCCTTCGAATACTCTTAAAAACAGTTTTATTAACGGCAATGTAAATTTAGGGATAGTCCTATTAACTTTCTTCTTGCCTAAAATTTCTGCGACAATATTAAACATCTCTAAATAAGTCAGTTGTTCATCAGAAAAAATATAATTTTCTCCAGATTGACCTTTTTCCATCACTAACTTGTGTGCTTGAACTGCATCGTCTACCGAAACAAAAGAATTCCCGCCAGGAGGTGCAAATTTCATTTTTTCTTCTTTAATTTTCTTAATTATCGCACCCATATGCATAGCACTGTCTCCTTGACCAATAATAGTTGTAGGAGAAACGATGGAAACATCCAATCCCTGTTTAGCAAATTTCTGGCATTCTTTAATACACAAATGCTTAGAGTACATATACATAATTGAATTAAACTTATGATCAAATGGCGAGGATTCATTCAAATGATTGCATTTATCTTGAGGGATTCCTATGCCTGCAGTAGAAGCAGTTACTACTACCTTCTTGACGCCTGATTTTTTAGCAGCAGTTAAGACGTTTCTTGTTCCGACATAATTAACGTTATAAATCAGCTGTTTATCTTTAAGGTGATAAGACACAATTCCTGCTACGTGATATACGTAAACACAGTCTTTTATGGCTTGTTCTACTTCTCGTTCATTAGTGATATCTCCATAAATAACATTAATGTCCAAGCCATCCAGAAAAGGATGCCATGTATTTTTAAGGATGAAGATGGAAACTTTCTTTCCTTCGTTTACTAAATCTCTAGTTAAATTTGCACCCAGGCATCCAGATGCACCAGTTACTAAAATTCTATCTTCTTGGTTTGATTTCATATTTATATATCCCATAAAAGATTATTGCAAATGTAGCAGCCAATACAATTGCACCTAAGTTTGATATCAATGAAAAATAATCCGAATGATTTCCTCGGGTAAATATCAGAAATATGGCTTCATCAATTATTAATCCAGTGCCAATAGCAAAGATAGTCAAGTCAAAGTTATTAATCTTCCAGTTTTTAGAGAAAAAACGAGAGAATCCAGAAATTAACACTAAAATAATTCCTGGATACATATGATGAATTTCATACCCTAAAATCATTAATGATTTCTCTTGAACAATTAACACTAAAATACGCACAAGTAAAATAGTTAAAAAGAATATCGAAATGAACTTAGAGAACTGTTTAATCTTCATGGTTTAGATTAATTTCTCTTTCTTTAAAAAAGTTACGGTGTCGGAGATGGTTTGTTTAGGGGCATAGTTGAAAGAGAACCCAAGCTCTTTAATCTTCTGAGAACTGTGTCTTCTGTCTTTAAACGAGAAATAGACATTTTCAGCAGTAACTTTAGGCTCTCTACTGAACAACTCATATAACCATGCTCCGGTAAGCAGAAAAGGATAGCTAAAATACGGCATAACTCTTTTGGTTTTGGGCATTTCTAACACATCACTAATAAAGTTATTCAATTCTTTATAACTAAATGAATCAGAACAAAGAATATATTTCTCGAAACAACCTTCTTTTGACAGGAAAAAAACTATAGCTCTTGCTACGTCTCTTACGTCAACAATAGAATTACTCCCAGGCGGATTAAATGGCACTTCTTGTTTTTTAATAGAAGAAATCAACTTTGGGGATATGGAATAATCTCCTGGACCTAAAATAAGAGCCGGATTTATTATAATTACTTCTAAGCCATTTTCGGAATTTTTCTCTGAAAGAATAATCTTTTCAGCCAAGTGCTTTGAATAGGAGTAATGTGCCTTTTTAGCGAGCCCTTCCCAGTTAAAAACGTGTTTCTCGGTTATGGTTGTCTGGGAATGTCCTAGAGATGCTGTAGAACTAACATGAATAAATTTCTTTACACCATATCTCTTTGATGCATCTAAGACGTTCTGTGTACCTTTTACATTAATGTTAAATTGTTCTTGTTTATCTTTTCTTTTAAACGATACCTTCCCTGCAAGATGGCATACAACATCTATTCCTTTAAAAAATGGTTCAATCTGCTTATAATTAGTAATGTCAACTTCGTAAATAACCTCGACATTTCCATAGGAATGAATGTCATAATAATACTTCTCATGTTTCTTTCTGCAAATTACTTTAATTTTACAATCTATTTTTGAGAGTTCATTAATGAGATGCTGTCCCAAAAAGCCATTTCCACCTGTTACTAATATGTTTAACATACAACTTAAAGTATATCACTATTTTAATAACTTTCCCAAAAATTATTCACTTGGAATTATCTTTTTCCTTCATCTTCGCCTTCACTTCAGCACCCCACACCTTATTTCATTAAAATCAACAAAAAAGACATAAAATATTGGAAAGAGTTCTTTAATATTAATAATATTCCCAATTATGGCACAGTCCAAAAAGTGAGTGATAGCACCATTATCACCACTGCCCAGAAAAATTGAGAGTGATTTTCTGGGCTGAGATGCGATAGTTGCATCTCATTAAATGAAAA
>JAGVMW010000053.1 GCA_020053615.1 archaeon
AGTCAGGACTAAGCGCAACGGGATTAATTATTACAGCACTCCGGTAATCGAAAAAGATTGGAAAGAAGTTGCTTTAGAATTTCAGTTGTATGTTAATTTGTTTAAGAAGAAGATAGAGGAAAAATTGGGAAAATAATATGAAAGTCATCGCTATTACCGGCACACCCGGAACGGGGAAGTCTACTTTAGCTCGATTACTGGAGAAGAAGTTAAGTTACTTTAGATTGGAGCTACATTCGCATTACAAAGAGATTTCTGCTGGTTACGATAAGAAAAATAAATGTTATATTATTAGTGAGAAGAAGTTTTTGAAATTGGTGGAGACAACTATTAAAGAGAAGCGAGAGTTTGCTGGAATAATCATTGATACGCATATTTCTCATAAACTTCCTAAGCGAATGGTTGATTTGTGTATTGTCTTAACTTGTTCTGATTTGAAACAATTGGAGAAGCGATTGAAGAAGCGGAAGTATTCTACAACGAAGATTAGGGAGAACTTGGATGCAGAAGTATTTCAGACGTGCTTGATGGAAGCGAAGGAAGGTGGGCAGAGGGTGATTACTTGGGACACGGGAAAAAAGCTGAAGGATACACAGATATTGGGAAAGATTAAACATTTTCCGCTTTGAGTATGATTTATTTGTCTATTCGCTACGTTACTTCATCTGTTTGATATAAATGTCAAGTAATTTCTTAACAATGGGAGTAAGATGATAATCTTGGGCAACCAGAAGCGGAGAATCTATACTACCACGGCACTTTCGAATAACTATACGCGTAAATGATTTAGCCTTTCTTCTCCATGCTACGTCTTCGGCTATCTTTTTAACTTTTTCCTCTGGGATAATGTTGAGGACGGCTTTAACCAAATTTGGGTGAGTGCAATCAATTATTTGGTGATAATCATTTATCGCACCGGCTTGCCCCTCGTCTTGGGAGAAGATGTCATGCGTACGGCCGGAATCTGGAATCCTCATGCTCTCGCGGATAAATCTTGGAATGTAAAATAAAGTGCTCATTTTTTCCCAGTTAATCTCAACTCCGCCTTGCCCCCACGATGTCGGCTTAATATTAAAATAAGAAATTGCCTGCTCTCCGACGGTGTCGGCATAGGTTAACAATTGATATTCCGCCCGTGCTGAAATTGAATAAAGTAAAGGGTGCATTAACCAAACACCTTTCTCCCCAGATTTTATTTCTGGATGATTACAAGTTAGGCAGCCATGAAAATAGTCTTTCCCATAAACTACTTTTTCGAGCATGCTTAGTTCTTTGGAATTTAGATTGGTATTCATTTTATCTTCTTTCGCCCACTACATCTTCTCTTGCTGATTAAAACAATTTTATCGGCTTCGGTTATGAGAACAAGTTTACTGGGAAGATAAAGAAACTTGGAAGCCTTTTCGTCGGGTTTATAAGAGGGAATACAGCTTAACAAAGTATCCTGATAGTGAGACTCGTTGATGTTTGGAATGGGAACACAGCTGTAGGCATAATCGATACCAACGGGGTGCGCTAATTGGTCCAATGGTTTATTGTCTTTATCTAAAATTAAAATTAAGCCTGCTTTATCCGGTGAATGCTTAAAATGATCTTCCCGATTTTCATACGAGATGTCTTTCTTAAAGAATCCTTGTGCTTCGAGCGAATTTATTTTCTCTTGGGCATATCCTTTAACCAAAGCATCTAAATTATCTGTTGCTCTTTCCCAAGATTCCATCAGTTGCTTAGCTTCGGTTCCATCAGTATCATGATAAATTATATAAAACTCTAAAGCGTGCTGAAACATCCACAAAGTGCGCAGCCCCCTGAACACGATTTCTGGGTTTAACTCTTTTATTTCCTTCAGCTGACCTAGAACCCTAACTCCCAGATAATTTCTTTCTCTGGAAGTTCTAGCAAAAACAATATCGTGCGGAAAACTGTCTGGAACAAGATAGCGAGTATAAAGATTTTCTAAAGGCTCTGGCATTTGTAAATCATTGGCAATGGCTCTGCGATGCTCTACTTCTACATTCCATGCGGTTTTGAATTCAGGGGCATCTCTTAGCCATAGTTCCCTATCTTTGTATTCTTCTTTTATGAAAATGGTTCGTTTCATTTTTGCTCCCTAATTTTATTTGTATCATTTACTAATGACAGACCGGGTCTATTTAACTTTTTGTAGTAAGTATTACCTACGACAATACGAAAAGCTTAAAAATAGCCCAATTTTAGGTGTAAATGTGGACATACCAGAATTAGGGCGAATCGGATTATTGAAGAATGACCGGACAGTTTACCTGTTATTATTAGAGACAGGCTCAGTGACGGTAAGCGCATTGGTTAAGAAATGCGGGCTTCACCGAAGTTATGTTTATGATATTTTAGACAAATTGATTGATTTGGGATTGGTAAGTTTTACGGTTAAGAACAACAAGAAGTTCTTTAATGCTGAGAATCCGGAAAGGATTATTAAAGTTATGGATGATAAGAAAGAGGAAATTGAAAAAGATAAAGAAGCGATTGGTGGAATCATTCCGCAACTCTTAGAAAAACAAAGAAACGTCTTAAATAAACAGGAAGCAAAAGTGTTTATGGGAAAAGAGGGGATTAAGTCCATTCTGGAGGATATTTTGGGTGTGGGAAAAAGCTTTGTTGGATTTGGTGCGGAAGGAAAGTTTAAAGAGATTTACAAATGGTATTTTAGCAACTGGAATAGGAGAAGAGTACAGCAGAAGATAAAGTACAAGATTATTTATAACCGCAAATTGCGAGGAAAAAGACCCGCCACAGAACAAAAATTAGTACAAGCGAGATTTCTTCCAGAAAAATATGAATTTCCAGCTACTACTATAGTCTATGGGAATAAAGTAGCAATATTATTATGGGAGAAAAGCCCGATTGGATTTGTGTTAGACAGTAAAGAAATCACGAAGAGCTTTTTGAATTATTTTGAAATCATCTGGAAGATGGCTAAGCCGTAACGGCACAGTCCGTTTTGTGAGTGATAGCATCATATCCACCTGAAAACAAGGACGGCTTTGCCGTCCTGTTTTCCTTTAATGAGATGCAACCATCGCATCTCAGCCCAGAAAATCACTCTAGATTTTTCTGGGCAGTGGTGATAATGGTGCTATCACTCACTTTTTGGACTGTGCCACCGTAACAAAACTAATAGAAACCATGACAATCTTATTAAATCACGAGTGAAATTAACTTAAACTATGTCTCTAAACGTACAAGATAAACTGCACCTGAAAAGATTGATAACCGAGCTTAAAGCACAGAGAGCACTGCACACTGAGTTTGTTTCAGTATACATCCCAGCAGAATATGACATCATTAAAATCATCCAGCACTTAGCTGAAGAGCAAGGCACCGCTTCTAACATCAAATCTGCTATCACCCGAAAGAATGTCCAATCTGCATTAGAAAAGATGATTCAGCACTTAAGATTATTTCCTAAAACTCCTCCTAATGGGTTAGCCGTATTCACCGGTAATGTAGCGGCTACTGAAGGCAAGCAGGATATGCGCGTATGGAGTATCGAACCTCCGGTGCCGTTAAACGTCCGCCTATACCGTTGTGACAAGAATTTCATTGTTGATATTCTGGAAGATATGCTGGCAGAGAAAGAGGTATATGGATTAGTTGTATTAGATCATCGCGACGCTACTCTAGCATTATTGCGGGGAAAAAGTATTATCACTTTAACTAGAACTCATTCAGAAGTTCCGGGAAAGATGCGTGCTGGCGGCCAATCTGCTCCACGTTTCGCCCGTGCCCGTGAACTGGCCAATAAAATGCACTACAAGAAAATTGCCGATTATATGATAGAACAATTCCTGCCTTTAGGAAATAACCTTAAAGGAATTATTATCGGCGGACCTGGAGTAACGGTTAACGATTTTATGAACCATGATTATGTTACTGGAGAATTAAAGAAAAAAATAATTGGAACTAAAGATTTGTCGTACACGGATGATTTTGGACTACAAGAATTGTTGGATAAATCTACCGACTTATTGGAAGCAGAAGAAGTAGCTCGGGAGAAAAAAATTATGGAACGCTTCTTCAAGCAATTGTTGGACCATCCCGGAAAAGTAACTTACGGTGAAAAAGAGACGTTACGAGCATTAGAAATGAATGCAGTCGATACTTTATTGCTTTCAGAAAACCTGCCGGAAGATAGAATATTCAAACTAGAGGAGCAGGCGGCTAAAGGCGGAACTGAAGTTAAGATAATTTCTACTGAAACACGAGAAGGAGTCCAGCTTAAAGAGATGGGCGGAATTGCGGCGATATTAAGGTTTGAGATAGGGTAATTTAATTCGAGCATAATCTACTAATCTCTCTAGACCGCGCCCACGCATTTTTATTCCTTCTTTACCTTCTTGAAGATGAGGGGGACTAAGCAGAAATAATCTCAAGTTTTCGTTATATCCATACTGAAGCAAAGTTTTAGCTAAGAATGCCACATCTTGTTGGCTACGTGCAATTCCAGCATCAGACTCAGCCTGCACTTTATAATCTAATCCAGTGAACCCTTGATTTAATGTGCCTACGCAAATCCATCTTAAAGTGTTGCCATACTTTTTCTCAGTTGGAGTCCATAATGCCCCGTCATACTGTCCTTGCATCGCTTCGCCATGATGTGCAGCACTTCCTAAAATTAATTCTGTTCTTCCCGTTTCTCTTTCGGTTACACCTTTGGTAAAAGGCAATCCCACATATTGGTCAAAATTAGCGTTGTTCTGAGCAACTTTCATTAATATTCTTCCCGCTTCCTGATTATACAAAAACATATCGTCGGTAATTGTAGTTAATCTCTCCAGCCATTCACTTTCATAAGTTATGCTGGGGTGGCACAGTCCAAAAAGTGAGTGATAGCACCATTATCACCACTGCCCAGAAAAATCGAGAGTGATTTTCTGGGCTGAGATGCGATAGTTGCATCTCA
>JAGVMW010000071.1 GCA_020053615.1 archaeon
ATGGCAAAGCATCTGGGAAGGATGGAAATTTTTTTTAGGATTAAAAGAGGGAGTTAGACTTCAAAAAGAGGGATTGATTTGTGGGTAAGGGTCAGGTATTATACCCAACTTTGAAATAAACTCTACAAAAGCGAGAATAGAACACCATAAAGTATTTAAGATAGACTCGAGATTACAATTCATATATGAAACTTGATGATTTGATGAAGATGAATATTCCGAGATATTCTCTGATAGAAATTGAGGCAGATGCAGAATGTATTCCTCTGCAGAGCAGGAAAACGTTAGGGTATTTTAATTGCATAAAAGAAGATTCCCCCGTTTGCTTGAAGTATTACCTGGCTCACTTCCAAGAAACTGGAGGATGGCGCCAAACGTATGAAAATGAAAGTGCCCAGTATATTAATCGCATTCGTAGTGTTAAGATTCTTGTTCCTAAACAAGTTTCGCAAAATAATTCTTAAAAAAAGTGAATCTTTTTCTTTAACTCAAAGTAGTACTCATGTTTTTGATGTATAAATCGTCCAGAAAAATTGTTCTTTCTTCGTCTGTAAAATATAATTCCCAATACTTACGGTTTAATTTCTAATCTCCTTCACTATATTTTCGCCACCAGTATAATTTATATACCCCTGCCATTTACCTATTTCTGATAGATGTTTAGGGAATTGGGGGTGGTAGGTGTGTCTAAAATATCTTATGGGGCGCAGATGAACTGCAAGAAGCTAGAATCTTTTTTTAATGAGGAGGATGAGGAAGTAGAAAAATAGTTTTTTCTCATCTTTTTAATATTTCTTATTAACTTACAAACATTTACCTCAAACACTTCTCATAAAACTCTCTCGCTTGCTCTTTAGAAAACTCAATTGAAACTCCTGCATCCATATAAGTCAATGGAACATTTAATCCCTTAAAAAGTCTTCTGAAATCTCTGCTTTCATATAATTCTCTAGCTTTCAATTGGAATTCCAGATTCTCAAATACACAATTATCCTGTTTATCTCGGAATTGAGAACGTCGTACTGCTTCTTCCACATTTCTAATTGTAGGAACCACCAAATGGTCCATCGGATGTTGAGAACAGAATTCATTGCCGGGAATACTTAATATTTGTCCCATTGTAAATCCAGGTTTATTCTGATTTAAGGCTGTCTGTCGTTGATATACCAAACTAGATGCAAACGAACGGCTTTGGTACACATCCACGCCAGCACTTAACAAAGGTAGAACTAATTCTCCGTACAATACTCTTCTATCTAAAGAATAAGCCAATGCAACTAATTCCACTGGGTAATTTTTTCCCATAGCAATCAATTCATCTCGAATCAATTTTCCCGTGCCCATGAACGTAGGCTCAGATGTAAGCACCACATCATATTTTCCGATGATACTGTTTAATTTAGGATTAATTTCATAATGTTTCCAGAATTCATTTACATCAAATACTTTTTTCTGGTCTTTCTTAGCTTCTTCTACAAATGTATCTAAGAATACTCCTTTTCCTACTCCATCAATACCATCTACTACCACAAACTTGCCTGTTCTTTTTTTGTCCTCATACCAACGTCTCATTTTGGTCCACCATACATTGTAGATCTAATCCCAGCAAACTCATCCTTCCCCCCCAGAAGCATTGTCGTTACCGGAGCAACTTTTCTCGCTTCATCGCACATAGCATTAGCTAATTCCCGAATTTCCCATTGGGCATGCGCATCTTCACGCAGTCTGGAGAAATGATATAATTCCCGCAGGTTCATCTTAGTGATAACACTTCTTCGATGCGCATTGGTTAAGCAGTAATCAGCAGCAACAATTCCATGTCCTCCTCCGACATTTTCATAAAGTGCAGCGGATTTATTCATCACTTCTAAAAATTCTTTTTCTCTTCCGATTCCTTTAATGGAAGAAGGCACAGTAACTCCTAACTGTAAATCATATGCTCCTGGCAGTTGCGTACACATCCTATGGCGTTTTAGCTGAGCATAACAACTAGAAGAAACAACTAAATCAAATGTAAACTCTCCCATCTCAAACTCTCTGGAAAGAGTATCATACTCAGAAAGATGCTCCAAGCATTTCTTAACATAATTTACTCTAGTTTCTGGATGCATATTATCGTAAATATGATACGCTTTAGTCAAAGGCATGCTTCCTCTACCAATGATTAAAGCAGAAATCACTTCTTTATCCACTTCGTTAGCTTTAGTAAGCAGTTTGCGCTCTTTCGGTGGAGAATCAGATTGGTTTAGAACAACAATATTAGCAGTAAGTCTATCCACCCATGCTAATCTCAAAAATTCCTCATTCAGGGTAGCTTTCTGCGTTTTAGCAAAATCTTTTTTATCCGCAAGAATAATTAACGAGGGGATAACTTCTCGGGCTGAAGCGTACAACTTTGCTCCTAGTTCTCTTACTTCCGCTAAATTATGATATTTGAAATTTCTGATGACGTGTTCCAGATTTCTGGCATTAGCGGTAAATCCTAATTGAGCTTCAGTAGCCATGCTTAAGGCATAGCGAGCATCTTCTTTAGCCCAGCCTTCAATGGTAGCTTTCTTTCTGGCTTCATAGGCTTCTCTTGTTTTAAACTGTTTATTCTCCGGGACAATTTTCATTCTCTGCAATAGAACTTCAGTTTCAGGAGCTTGGGTATGCCATTGCTCTAAAGCTTCTAGATTATCAAAATAAAATTTGTTTTGTACATTTTCTATTAGATTCCTAAATTCTTTTTCAGCGGGCTTTCCTTTAATCTCTTCTGGAACGACATAATCTCCTTTCAAAGTTATGTATCGTTGTGATTTTTCGGTGTAAGAACACAAGCGATGCTGTTCTAATGCTTCTACTGCTAATCTAGATAACCCCATTAAATCAAAATTTAACACGGCATGCTCTGCTACGGAATGATGCCCCATGGAGAAAACAATGTTTTCAGTAGATTTTCGAGATTTTTCTACTTCAGTCCGAGCATCTGCTCTTAATTCATCTACTGGTCGAGGATCTCTACTGATTCGGGCATAAGCAGCAGAAAGTACTTCCGGTGTAGCCGCAAGAATGACTTCTTCACTATTATTTCCTCTCATTAATTCTGCTAAAACTTCTTCATCAATATTTCGTCCAGAACAAATTACTTGTAACACCATATCACATCACCCTTCTTGGGAAAACCACATCCATTTTAAATAGATTTGTAATCTTGTACCTCTATTTTCCTCCACCACAATCATTTTAAACGAATTCTCTTCAGAGTAACACTATGATCATCGGCATTACCGGCAACTATGGCGCAGGGAAAGATACCGTAGCAGAACTTCTGCAGAAAATGAACTTTACTCATGTTTCTTTCTCTGATTATTTAAGAGAAGAGTTAAAAAATAGAAACAAAAAAATCAGCCGTGACGCTTTAATCAGCTTGGGAAATGAATTGCGATTAAAACAGGGAGCAGACATCTTAGCCAGATCAGCTTTGCTTAAAGTTAAAGATGGAGAGAATTATGTGTTCACTTCCATCAGAAATCCCGATGAAGTTAGATTATTGCAGCAACGTAAAGATTTCCTGCTGGTTAA
>JAGVMW010000174.1 GCA_020053615.1 archaeon
GATGCAACTATCGCATCTCAGCCCAGAAAATCACTCTCGATTTTTCTGGGCAGTGGTGATAATGGTGCTATCACTCACTTTTTGGACTGTGCCCTTTTCCCAATAAGTTTTAATAGTAGTGGCTATATTTTTACATAAAATGTCTAATAAAGTGCCGGTGTGCGAGATGTGCGGAAGAGGTGGTAATCTTTTAACTGCCGAGATTGAAGGAGTAGAATTAAAAGTATGTCCTAACTGCACTAAGTTTGGCAAGGTTAGGCATCCTAATTCTCGAGGCCCTTCCTCTTCTGGATTTAAACGTCAAACTGCACCGTCGCCAAAAGATATGATAGAAGATAAAGTGGTAGATAATTTTGGGCAATTGATACGAGAAGCGCGGGAGAGGAAAGGGTTAACTCAAGAAGATTTTGCTAAGCAATTACAAGAGCGCGAGGGTTTGATTTCTAAATGGGAATCTGGCGGACAGAAGCCGGATTTAGAAACGGCAAAAAAACTGCAGAAAATTCTGGGAATTAAGTTGATAATTAAAGATGAGGTTGTAGCTGAAGAGAAGCTGGAAGCAGCAGTAGGTGGGAAGAGAGTTGGTGATGTTCTTACTTTAGGTGATTTTATTAAAGTTAAGAAAAGGAAGTAAGAGGTTAAAGTAATTATTTATTTTGGTTGTAAGTTCTAAATTAAAGTAGCTATCCAAAACACAATCGTTCCCAACACCACTCCGCCTAACAAATCCCACCAATCGTGCTTCTTTAAATAAATCCGAGAGTAAGCCACAATTACCGCTACGAACGTAAAAAAAGCAGTAGTATAATTGTTCTGAAAATTGTTCCAAAAGAAATAAGCTAAAGTTATGCATATGAATACAATTCTTGCCGTATGCAGGCTGGGGAAAGATGAAGCGTCTATCCTTTCTAAAAAGTTATAATAATCCTGCTTTGCTGGGCGATTTCTGAAATAGAATATGCGGATCAAAGAGGTTATAGCTACACACAACACAAATCCAATTACTAATCGAATGAATAATTCTGTTTCTCCTGCTGCTAATGCCAGCAGCGAGACTAATCCGTAAAAAAATGCTCCTCCCAGGGAAGTTACATCTCTAAAGAAGATATGTACATATTTTGTGTATCTGCTTTCTTTTTTGGTTTCCATGTTTTTATGTAAATATAGTTATGTAAATATAGGTAAGTAAATTATGACTAATGTTACCAGCACCCACAACGCCATTCCTATCATCATTGTTCTGTCTTTAATAATCTTTTCGGGATGCCGGGCTATTTCCGAGCCGGAACTGATCAAGTAATAAAAGCGGAAGATGACAAAGAGAGCAAATGGCAAAGTAAACAACAAGTTTTGATGTTCGCTGAGAAAAGAATAAAGCGCATAAGAGATTATCAGCAGAGTAGTAGAAATAGTCATTAATGAATTAGTTAATCCATGATTGTACTCTTTGAGCACTTTTCTAGTCTCTCCTGATTTTTCTTTGAGCAAGGTTATCTCTGAATGGCGTTTCCCTACAGACAAAAATAACGAGAGGAAGAACGGGCATAATATCAGCCACGGAGAGATTTTTACGTCAATTAGCAGGGCTCCTGAGATAGCCCGAATTACAAATAGAGTAGCGATACTCAAGATGTCGGCAAATATTACTTGTTTTAGCCATAAAGAATAAATTTGCGTCAATACCACTAGTCCAATAACTGAATAAAAAAACCATAAACTGAGAGAATAACTCAATGTTAAAGATAGGACTAGCAAAATAACCGCTAAAAGCACTGCTGAGGAATTCTTCACTGTTCCAGAAGCCAGAGGACGATGTTTCTTTTCTGGATTGAGTCTATCTTTAGGCAAGTCTATTAAATCGTTAATGATGTAGTTTGCTGAAGAAGCTAAGCATAACGCGATAAATCCAAATCCAGCAAAAAGGAGTAGTTCTGAGTTAAATAATTGTGCTACGAAGAACAACGCTAGAAAAACTACCAAATTCTTGTACCACTGCCTTACCCGAATCAAATTAATGTATTTGTTTAGCATTAGACTCGACCTCGGTCTCGTAATGTGAGTGCGCTCACACTTCGAAATCCTCGTCGTAGTAAATAAATTGAGCTATGTTCCCGTAGGGAGCAACCCCTCATAACGCTCTCGGTGTTACTTTGCTTAGATTTCAACCTTATGATGCTAAACAAATTAATATAATCTAATATTTCTGCCATAATTTTCCCCATTCAGTATGCATGAATTTATTAATATGTCTTTTTCCAACAGTATTATACCATAATTTGTCATGATAAAATTCTGAGCCAAAAACACAAAGTTTAAACAGTGGCGTATGAAATAATAAAGGTTCTACAAACTTCAAAGCTCCGAAACGAAACAGTTTATCTCCCATAATTACTGGGCTGCGGGAAGTCTGGAAATGAAAGTTAACTTTGGAAATATCTTCTCCAACTACTTCAATCTGCTCCGAATCGCCTATTCCTAATCCTCGGTCATGTGCCAGTTTGATGAACTTAATTTTCAAAGGATCGTAACCCATCATTTTAGCAGAAATGGCATCAATAGCTACTTGATCTCCAGAAGCAAGTAAATAATTCTTTATTTTTGGAATCATAGTTCTCGGTCCAGCTCCATCTCCAGTTACAGTCCCGTCCATTACCGCAAATATTCCCGGATGGATTTCTTTCTGGATGGCTAGTAAGTCTACCAGCACTTCATGAATCTTTTTATGACAATGGTGGCGTTTTCGTGTAATTAATCCTCCAAACGCATTTTTCATCGCTCCGGTAATTTGAGTATGGCCGTGTGTTTTAACTGTGGGCAGATGGATAACGTTCTTTCCGATGAACATTTTTGGAATTTTATGACCCCCAGCATCACTAGGAAATATTTTATCCAGTGCTAGCATTTCTGCTTTGGGTTTGTAATCAACCCATTCTACTTCTGTAAGCGGTTCGTATTTCAAATGACATTTCTCTAGTATAGGCAGCCACTTATTTCCGGTCGCTCCTTTCCACACATCCGTAACTACAGTACGATTTTCTACTGGATGAAGATTCTTGTAGCCGTCTTTTTGAAGAGTTTTTAATACCCCTTCCAACTGCCAAGGTTCAGTAGAACAAGCAGGATAATACATTGACCAAGACAAGTTTAGTTTGAGAACCGTTTCTTTGTCTTTGCGGATGAATTTTTGGTATTTGGCTAAGTGCATTAACTTTTGGTAATCACTTAGAACGGTTTGCGGAGATGTTTTTAGTACAGCGACGATGGGTTGGTTAGTCATGTTAAGTTTCAAAATACTCTCTTATTTAAGTTTTTGGGGTGAGTATCATATAAATGCAATCTTTGTATTGCGAAGTGAACTCAGGGTTGTTTTCTTGTAGGATCTGCCCTAAAAACTGCTTTTTCCGAATGTAACAAACATTATCTTGAGGCGGGCAGCCTAAATCACAATCTCCCAGGAATAGTAATTTGTAGCGGTTTCTTTGTCGTGCATAAATAGTGGATGCAAATTCCATTCCATCTAAGGTAATTATCGGATTTTCTAAAAAAGAGACGAAAGCCGGATCTGAAGTTAGCACCATTCCGGTAATATTATGTTCTGCTACAATTTTACGTATCTCTTTCTCAAAAGTTGGCGGACGGTCTAAATTAAACCCGTCGGGGAGAGGAAGCAGTAATAGTATAATTATTAATATCCAAAATCCACTGGGCTTAAGAATTCGTTTAGCTCTCATTACAGTTAGATGATATAAATTATCAAGATATCCTCCAATTGTAATTGACAAAAAAGGTAGCGCCAATACTAAGTAACGCACTTCTTTGCGTTCCAGCTGCCAAAAATAAGCCAAAATCAAAATTCCGGTGATTATATTTACACTTTTACGGCTATCATTCCAATCTTTATTTTTAATCCACCAAATTACAGCTGGTAAAGTGAATATGAATAACGGGTTGACTAAGAAAAACCAGTTTAAGTAATAACTCCACCCTGAGCCGTATTTCCAGGTAGATGTGGTAATTATCCATGAGCCAGAGATAAAAGGATAGAATACGTCGTGATAAAGAGTATAATTAAATATTAAATAAGGGATTACCGCAGTGAAGAATCCAAAAGTGATTATCGCTGCTTTAGTGGTCTTGCTTCTTAGAGTTTCTTCTTGAAGAGTATTGTTTTTGGATAAAAATATTACCAGCAATGCTGCCCCAAATAGTATTCCCAATGGAAATTTAGTTAGAAAAGATAAACCTAAAAATATTCCGGACCAGTACAATTTTAATGAGGAATTCTCTTGTATAAAAAAGTATATTCCCAGCAGCCCAAATAAAATTGCTAGCGGTTCGGTAAGTATTAATCCGATGAATTGAATGAATACTGGCGCAGCAGCAAAAGCCATTCCAGCAATGATGGCTGCTCGTGACGAATACACTTTCTCAGCGATGCGGTACACTAAAAACACTGAAATTAAAGAAAATATCAAATCAAATAGTTTTCCTACGATTATTGCGTCTAATCCGGCTTTCCATACTGCTCCTAGGAGCATTGGGTGTATTAATGGACGGAACGGCTCCCACATCCCCATCTTCCCTCCTGAAAACAGAAATTTTCCCATGCCCAAATATACATGTGAATCCCACCATAAAGGGTAGTTTAATGCTAAGTATAACAGCCGAAGCAAAAGTGCCACAGCTAGAATGAGCCATAATGGTTTTTCTCCGAGCTTTTTGAATAAATTTTGCAGGAATTTCATGGGAACGTACGAGCTTGATTTGGCTATACTCCTACCCCCTTATTCTTTAGGACAATGCTCCGATTTTTTGAGCGAGCTGCAGATTAAAGTAAGCAATTGGTCTTTTCCTACCACCCCTTCATACTTTTTATCGTCAATTATCAACGTAGGCTGTTTAGTGATATTAAATTGGTTCATTACTATCTCTACTAAAGGCTCTTCCAGCTGAAAGTCGAGATTTATCGGAAAAACTAACACTTCTTCTCCGAATACTTTTTTGTAATAAGTTAAAATTGTACCCTGATTGGGGCAGGAAGGACATTCAGTAGAATAAAAGTATAATATGGGGGCAATGTTAAGGCTGCATTTTTGTTTATTCTCAGTAGCTAGCAGCCAATAACGAAGATTATCGAGCAAGTATCGGCGCATAATTATCTGCTTCCTTTTGTCAGTAGTGGTTTTATCATCTTCTTCATAAGCGATGACTTCGCTTAACGAGTCAGATAAATCTTTGATAGTTTCTTTTAGTGCGGTAGAGATAATGGGGCAGTTGTTATAGCTGCTGAACGCATTTAAATATAAGTATTGTGATTGCAGACTCAGGTACTTCACTTCCTGCTCCATATTTATCTCATCTACTAAATTATAGCGGTGGTCATCGATTATCATTCCCAAAGTCAGTCCTAACGAGAATATTAAGAAAGTGATAATTCCGGCGAGGACATACTTGTCGGTGCTAATCTTTCTAAACGTTCCATCTCTAGTTTCTTTCTCTTTCATTATTTTTGGAATTGGTTCTTCTTTCAATTTAATTTCACTCTTTTTGTTTACCATTTGACTTTTTTACCTCTTACAAATTCAATCATGCATAGGATTAATATTATTCCTTTTAAAGTGTAATAAAATGCAAAGTAGGGAATCAGTGGAATCCATCCGAATTTAAGTATTTTCTCTTTAGCATTGCGATGGGCCTGATAAAAAAAGAATCCGCCGATTATAAACAAGAATAGGACAATGATTCCTTTTCTGAAATCGGTAAGCAAGAAATTAAGGAAAGTAATTTTAATCTTTAACGTCTGGAGATAAGGCATAAAATTGAAGTTAACAATTATCATCTCTTTGAGGGTTTGAAATAATGGCAATATGAAAAAATATCCGGCGATAGTTATTCCCGTTACGGCTAATATGAATCCAACGACATTTTTCACCATCTGCATCAATCCAAAGTCGCCGTATTTTTTGTTGGCAACGAGCTTGCGGTACTGATGCAGGCAGGTTATTCCTCCCAGATACCATCTTCTTCTTTGGTGATAGAAGGGAGTTAATTCTTGTGGCGCAGTAGTGTATACATAACCATTAGTGCATTGTTTTATCAGATACTGGCGCTGCTGGATTCTGTAAGCTATTTCTTGGTCTTCAGTGATGTTTTTTTCATCAAAACCGCCAATCTTGCGGATGATTCTGGTACGGTAAAGCGAGAATGGCCCAGGAGCGACGTATAAAGAGTCTAAGTGGCTGGACAATCGGGAGATTAAGATGATGACTAAATATTCCAACCATTGTACTTTCTGCAGCATATTTTTTGGCTGATACACTTTCATAGCGGGAGTTACAATGGCTAGATTGGAATTATTTTCTTTCTCATAAATCTGCAGCATCTTTTTTAGCGTGGAACTTTCTACAAAAGAATCAGCATCTAAGCAGGCAAAGAATTCTCCTTTAGCGAGCTTCAAAGCGCGGTTAAGTGAAGCCGCTTTTCCGCAGTTAGAATGCGAAAGTAATTGGAAATTAGGCTTGTTTTTAATGTAGGTTTGGATAACTTTTCCAGTATGATCTTTAGAGCCATCATTGATAACAATTACTTCCAGCCTGTTTTTAGGATAATCTAGAGCATATACCGATTCTAACGTCCGCAGAATAGTCTTTTCTTCATTGTATGCTGGGATTAAAACCGAAACTAAGGGAAAATGGCTGATTTTATCGGCAGAATCTTCAGTGGAGAATAATCTCTTTTTGTCTAGGTATACTAATACCAGAAATACGGAAAAGTACAATGCAACAATATAAGCTATCCATAATGTAATGCTGATAACAGTGTTCATAACCAACCTCTATACTAGCTGAAAAACTAGCTGAATAATTTTAGTTGCTCTCTTCCGGCCAGCTTTGTTTGTACATCCACACCTCAGCATCTCCAGAGGAATGCACCATTTTAAACTTTTCGTTTTTTAACACCAATATTAACCCTTGGTCTAAAGGTAAGGTTTGTTTCATCTGGGGCGAAAAATAAATAATTGAAATATTATTTTTGTCCAATAATGGGAAAGTGGTGGAAGTATAAGATGAATTAAGAATGCTCTGGACGGTTTCTGCCTGTTCGTGAGAATTTCTAAATGAGGATGTCGGCTCTTTTTGGGCAAAATAACGGATGTATTCGCTATTTTCAGGAACAGAGAAGACTAATTTTTCTTCAGGGAGGTTTTCTTTAAGCCAAGTTAGAGCTTCAATATCGTTAGGTGTCGGTCCCTGGTCGGTGACTCGGTTTAAATAGGTAAGGGTGGAGAATAACAGTCCTAAGATTACCAGCAGGGTAGTGAATTTCTTGATAGATTCTAAGTTCCAGCGGCGTTCGAACATGCGAATAAATCCAGATGAGGAGAACGGCAGGAGTGAAATTGTAAGCAAGAATAGATACTGAGGATGGTAAAGATAGAGGGGAATTGCTAATAATATGAATAAATACAGTAAGTAATAACTCTTTTCTTTCCAGGTGTAAATAAGCCCGCCTATGGTCAAGAGCAAAGTGAATAGAGAGATTCCACTTAGTCCTCCTAAGTCTGAAACCAAATCAGAGAGCAAGTTATAATTGTGAAAAGGGCCCAGCGAGAGCGGGGTGTCAAAGAAGAGATAATGAGATAAAGCGGTTACAGCAATAATTATTAAGATGAGCTTCATCATGCTGCGGTGTTCTTCTTTATCTTTTTCGGGGGAGTAATAGTAACAAACCAGCAGAGTTAGAAGCAGGAATAGTGAAGAGAATAAATCTAATGAGGTGGCTAATATCAAAGGAAGTAAAGATAAGTATCGTAATGATTTAGCAGGGGAAGTTAACAGCCACAATCCGACCAGCATCAGACTGATAAAGTAAGAATAAGTCGAGAGGGTGATATAAGTGAGTATGAATATGGGAGAAATGATTAAAAGTGATAGGTATAAAAAAATAAAATGGTCCGAAAACTCCAATCTTTTTGCTAGTTTTAGTCCCATGGTTACAGAAAAGAAGGCTAGAATGAATGGGATAAATGATAAAGTCCAAGAGGGTATAATCTCCTGAGCTAAGTTTAATGGGTAATAGTAATAGTTCTTCCAGTTAATCTCTTGAGCTTGAGAGAGATGATAATAACTTTCTGCGCCTAGTAAAGGCTGCCCCTGCCAGTATGTTGAAAGTAGAGGTACTCCCAAAACTACTACTGCAAGGAGTAATAAGTAAAGATAACGGTATTCTACTAAATAGTTAAATGCATCGTCATATTGTATTTTATCTAATAGCTCTTCATATTTGTCTAGGTGAAGATGGCTTTTGATATTTTCAGTTAAAGTTCCCGATTTTTCTTTTGATTCTTTTTCTTCTGAGTTCATGTTTGTTCTCCTAAAAGCGAAGTTAAAGCGCATTCTACCTGATAGATTTTGGTTTCTTCATCGTATTGTTTTTTGAAGCAGCCCTCTCCCAAGTAATTAAATCCATGAATGTCATATTTTAATTGGGCGGAAGGAGTTAATACTATGTACTGTATTTTATATTTATCAAATACACTTAACGCTTGAGTTTGGAATGGAGTGATATAAGCGTTGTTTAAATCGCTGAATCTGGTTCCGATGTTGTTGATTAAAGTGAATTGATTGTCCATAAGATTACGACGTTGAGAGTAATAAGTTACTAAGTGTCCTTCTTCGAGGGCGGAGAGTACACCAACGTCCTGGGGGGAATTATCTTTTAGCCATTTAAATGCGGTTATTTCTTTAATGGAGGGTGTACTTTGTTTTAAAGCGGTGCCGATGGTTAGAGGAACAATTGTTACCATCAATAATATTAAAGTTAAAGGCAATAAGTTTTTTCTTAGCGAGGACAGTTTAGTTTTTTCTACGTACATGACTAAATCTTGGTAGAATAGAGAGAATAATATGGCTAAGGTTATTCCAAAGAAGGACAGCGAAAGGTCGAAACGTAATAACCGAAACCATGCTAAAATAGTAGTGGCGATTACTAAACTAATCAATAGAAACATTTTTCGACTTTTTACTTGGAATAAAGATTGATACACTACCCCTATTCCAGCAAGGAAGGGTATTACACTTACTAACACAATGGCATTAGGAATAGAAAGGTGTGGAAAGTATTCTAAAATTATTGCCGGCGGAATATTTTGCCAAATGAAGCCGATACCCGTACTGATTAATACTTTTTTGAAGAAGAGGAATTGGAGCCAGATGAACATGAATAACGAAAATAACATTACTTCTTTTTCTTCAGGTTTGATTTGCCGTTCTTCTAAGAAAGATAAGAGCAAGTAGATGCCGAAGCCTACAATTATTATAGATGTTGCGGAACTGGTAAGAGAAAGAAGTATGAACGAAATTAAGTAGAAGTAAAGGTATTTTTTCTCGGACAAATTTAAGAAACAATAGATGGTGAAGAAGATTAAAGGCAGGAATAAGGTTTCAGGAACGAAATTATTTGGTGTGGCGAGTACGGGCAGGAAACCGGCGATGGAAGCGGCGATTAACGAAGAGGTGTCATGATTGGTTATTTTCTTGCTGATGAAGTAAACGATAACGGTGAGTAATGCCATCAATATGTTGGGTATGAGTTTAGCGGCTAGTTCTAACGGCAGGAGCAAATCGAAGAATCCCATGAAATAGTGGAAGAAAGGTAAGAATACGAGATCTCTGCCGCCATAGGATAATGTATCATGATATAATGGCAGTCCGGTTTGAGTAATGTGTTCTACTTGTCTTAAGTGGAAGTAAGATTCGTAAGTTAAGTTAGGGATGAGGAAGGCTAACAACAGCCTTACGGTTAGAGTTAATAGGAATATTCCAATGAGCCAGTATTTGGTGCGGTTGTCCATATAAACCTTACAGCTTTATCATGCCGGTGGTGCGGCGTTCGGAAACTGCGGTTTCCTCAGCCCCACGGTTAGATATAGCTTTTCCCTTAGTTTAATCTAGTTAATCGGCTGGATTTTATAAATATAGGGGTAGGGGAAGTGCTGTTTTTCAGGCACAGTCCAAAAAGTGAGTGATAGCACCATTATCACCACTGCCCAGAAAAATCGAGAGTGATTTTCTGGGCTGAGATGCGATAGTTGCATC
>JAGVMW010000190.1 GCA_020053615.1 archaeon
GATGCAACTATCGCATCTCAGCCCAGAAAATCACTCTCGATTTTTCTGGGCAGTGGTGATAATGGTGCTATCACTCACTTTTTGGACTGTGCCGGAAGATAAAAAGTCAGAAGAAAAAACTAAAAAATAAAATACTTATTCTACCTCGTTCATCTCCACCTGTCTCTGTCGGTGGATTCGAGCAAATTGTGGAGTAGCTACAACATAATCCTCTCCAAATCCAGCAATATCCCCATCGATAGCTTCGGTGGTTTTTCTCAACTTGGAAATAGCCCTCTTCAACTCTACAATATCTTTATCTTTCAAAGGCTTGATATTAATCAATACTACTGTAGATCCTTCTCTCAATACGTCTAAGATTTCTTTAATATCTTCAAACTCTTCCATTACAAATGGACGTACTGTTACTTTGCTTCGATCTTCCCTAGCCACTGAACCAACTTCTGGGTAAGCTTCAGAATCAACTCCTGGCGCACCAGAAGATCCCGCAAAGGCTTCCTTTAATTGTAAAAAAAAGTCTTTCATTTTTCACTCTCCCTCTTTATGTTTAATAGTTATTTTTATGTAGATATCAACACTGGCGCTTCTATATAAAGGTTTTCATTCTGGAGTCTAACTGTTACGGAGGATAATATTATCCCAACTTAAAAATATTGGAATACGCTTTCCTCTTCTTGCCGCCTTTTCTCATAAATTCAGCAGTAGCTCGAGGTAGACTAATCGATCCCAAAATATTCAGTTTAGCTTTCAGATGATAACTCATCACTCTCTGTTCTTTCCCGTCTAAATCAGCTAGGGACCAAATTACCTGCGAACCCTCTTTACCATGAGTAACTCTTTGCGGTCGGACTGAAGCATCCATCTCTTCTGCTTCCACTCCGCCTTTATGATAAACAGCATATGCTGGAACAACATCAGCCACATTTACATCTTTAACCTGCTTACCGGACTTATTCTTGACTTCAAGAGTGATTTTAATTTCTGACAAAGCGCCTTCATCATCTTTTTTAGTGATAATAGCATTCTTCTTAATAATTAAGGGGCAACTAGCATACATATAGAACCAGATTAACAACGTTAATACAATCACGACATAAACAATAAAGCGATAATCTACTGCAGAATAAACTGCAGCACTCCCATTAGGTCCTAAAGTAATTTCCCAAACGAAATATCTCTGCCCCTGCTCTTTCTTAACCTCAGCAACTCCCGTTTCCAGCCAAGCCTGCATCCAGGATACAGGAACTTTAACTTCTTGCGTATTCAACACGTTCCCGCCATTCTTAACCTCAAAACCCTGAAACAATTTTAAATACGACCATTTCTCTTCTACCAGTGAAACTGAAAACGGCGGAAGCAGCGTAACCACTTCCAAATCTTTTTCCACTACTTTAAAATCTTCTCCGAAACGTTCCAGCGCAAATTTAAGTGTGTACTCTTTAGGCTGCTGATGAGGATTAGGTGTGACAGAAAATTCCACTTCTTTGGTACCTAAAGCAGGAATATCTACGACGGTAGATTGAGTAAACTCGGGCAGTTCTTCACTGCTTAATTTTACTTTTACTCCTGGAAGACTCAATGCATTAAGATTCTGTAATAATACTTTTATAGAAACCGAAGCACTAGGATCAACTTGGGCTGGCATATCCACGGTAACTTTAACTGTAGGAGAATATCCTGGTTGAGTAAGCGAGCCTAGATAAACTTTCAACTGTACTTCTTCATTAGCATCTCCACCGACATATAATGGGACTAAATAAATTCCAGGAGGCAATTCTTTTACAGGATAAATTTCCAACTCAGAAAGATATGACTCACCTGCTCCTAAAGTAATTTTCTTAACTTTATCTTTTGTGTCTACAACCCATGCTAAATCAGAAGAAGAAAGGACATATTGATGTTCGATAATATCAGTATTAGTTACATTTAAAGTGAAATATGCTTTGTCAGCCATAGTAATATG
This sequence comes from archaeon, assembly GCA_020053615.1. Lineage (GTDB taxonomy): Archaea > Nanobdellota > Nanobdellia > Woesearchaeales > GW2011-AR9 > JACRPH01. The sequence continues at coordinate 1,964 of JAGVMW010000190.1, forward strand.
GTCTACCGCCATAGTCGGAATTACCAAAGTATCAGCCCACGCCGAAGCTGATAAAATAATTAACAGAAACAATCCAAATACAAATGATACCGCCCTCACTTTTTTCCACCTCTTGTTTTAATTATGACTTATGATAATATAATGACTTATAACAAGTAATAAAAAAGATAATTCCCACTACTATTTAAAGTCTTCGCTTTTGGATTATCGTGTAGAAATAGCAGCCAAAAAGGTTTGAGGAAGCATTTTATCAATTTAAAATCACCCCAAACCTCAAAGAAACATTTATATACTCCTGTTTTTTAGTTCTACCTAACCAAAAAGAGGATGGATTAATGGCAGAAGAAAGCTTATTTCGAGGAGTAATCAGTTTCATGGACAAGATTGGAGTATATGATATTATACTGCCTTTCTTATTAGTCTTCACTATTATATTTGCTGTCCTGGAGAAAACCAAAATTTTAGGCATAGATAAAATAGACGGCAAAGATTATCCTAAGAAAAATCTTGATGCTATGGTTGCTTTTGTAACTGCATTTTTGGTTATAGCTTCCACCCAATTAGTTTCCGTCATCAACCAGATGATGGCTAATGTAGTATTACTATTAATCTTAGGCGTGTGCTTCTTAATGTTAGTAGGTGTATTTTTCGGAGATAAAGAATTTACGTTGAAAGATTTCCCAGTCTGGACTCAAACGTTCATGATATTAATGTTTGTAGGAATTGTAGCAATATTCCTTAATGCTATGGACTGGCTGAAATATATATTTGCATTATTCAAGTATTGGAATGAAGACTGGGCAGCAGGAATAATTATGATGATAGTATTGTTAGGATTCATAATTTATGTAACTAGAGATTCATCACCGAAAAAAGAAGGTGGAGATAAGAAGTAAATATAAACGGCACAGTCCAAAAAGTGAGTGATAGCACCATTATCACCACTGCCCAGAAAAATCGAGAGTGATTTTCTGGGCTGAGATGCGATAGTTGCATC
>JAGVMW010000151.1 GCA_020053615.1 archaeon
GGTAGAAAATTTTCTCGAGAAAAGCAGAGAACTAGACGTAAATTTTATATGAATCAGCGAAGGGCAACATAATGATTCCTGCTAACTTAATGACATTGGATTGCCCCCTACGGGGATGCGGCTCCCGCAATACGTACAGCAGGGATTTCGAAGGTGCTATGCACATACGAATGAAATGAGCAAACTTGGGAGACTACAGTCGAATTTATAGCAAACGCATTTGCTATTAGAAGACCACAGTCGAGTTTATGTGAGCGCACTCACATTAGGAGACTACAGTCGAATTTAGTTTTCTGGGGTGGAGATAGAAACTCACTTCACCATTATCACTATTTTCTTCTGCCTTAATGTAAGATATGGTCGAGTTAATTGTTTCTTTAAAGGTATATCCTGTGTCAGAACCAAAAAGCCTCGTTTAGAATAATCAACTAACAAATCATCAACGTATCCTTCTGGATGAAGCATTACAATAAGCTTTTTAGATTTGATTATCTGCAGCAACAACTTTGCAGTTCTGCTTTCTTTACTTTTATCTTTATCAGCGAGTTTATTCAATTCATCAATGCTTCCTTTTAATATTGCTACTTCATATTTGAAATCGCAGCAGGATTTAAGCTCTTCAAATATATCTACTTTAAATTGTACAATCGCCATCAAAGCGTTGGTGTCGATGATTATTCTCTGGTATTTGTTTAGCATCATAAGGTCAAAATCCATTCGAGTATATTGTCGAGCCGACAAGAGGGTTGTTTCTTACGGAGAACGTCGGCTTTCGAGCTAACAGCAAGGATTTTGAAGATGCTAAATAAATATATCCTTTTCATAGTTATTTCACTTCCCAATGCCCACCTTTATCTGGGCCGATTCTTTTTATTAATCCTGATTTAACTAATATATTTAAATTGTATTTTATGCCATCTTCTGTAATTCCTATTTTTTCAGATAATTGTTTTCTGGTAATGTTAGGGTTTTCTTGAATTAGCTCTATGATTTTCTGGGTAGTTTTCTGGGGGGTTTTCTGGGTAGTTTCTTGGGATTGTTCTTGTTCTCCTTTGCCTTTAGTCTTATCCAATAGAATAGTCGCAAAACTAGAATTATACTCGAAAATTGGTTCAGGCAACCCCAATTCTTGCATTGCAAGTCTAATCCTGTTAATTCCCGTGCCTAATTTCTCTACGTATTCCGTTTTCGATAATAACTCTGCGATTAGAGGATTTCTCGGACGGGAATACTTCCCAAAATCCTCTTCTTTAAGCCACTTAACTAAACCACCAGGGTTAGAAACAATTATTTTGTTCCTGAAAATTTCTACTAAAGTGTCTCCGGACTTCTCAAAATAGTCGCGGTGCATTACGGCATTGACAATTGCTTCGCGATAAGCTGCTTTTGGATATTGAGGGATTTCTTTTCGTTTTAATGATTTAATCTCGAATTCTACGTTAATATGTTTAGTAACATAATTTTCTGCTTCAAGTATATTAGAAAGGATCCCTTCATCAAAAATCTTGCGATCTAAAATATCTACTTTTTCATTATTTCTATAATTTACGCAAACTACTTTTGAAACAAAGAAAAACTTTTCAGGATTCTTTGCGAAGAACAACACCCCTGTATTATTTAACTTTAATTTCCTGCCTATCATCTTGGCTACTTTTAAGTTTAGTAGTATTTCTGTAGTAGGTAGATTCTTAGTTAAGCCAGATAGTTTAAGATATTGTTCTAACTTTCGTTCATCAAAATCTTTCTCAAAATCAAACTCATCATTAATCATTTCATCAAACTTAATCTTTCCTTCAGAGATAGAAAATTCAATGATTTCATCTCGTGACATCTTTGGAGACTGCGCTCCATTTCGTAAATAAAATCCCTGTGAACAGGAATAAGGTTTATTTCTACTTTCTAGAACTTCAATTATCAACAGATTTCGAAACGCTTCTAACTTTATTGAAATAGAAGGATCGCAATTGTGGGCAAGGTCTAAGATTTGGGCTTTTAGCTCATTAGTAACATTTATTCCTTTAACTTCACATTTATCAGTTACTCCTAAAAATATCTTACCACCAGAAGCGTTAGCGAAAGCAACCATTTCTTTAGCCAGAGATTTATCTAAATTTTCTTTAAATTCTATGAATTGTCCTTCTCCTTCTTTTAAGATGAAATCAAATTCTTCTGGTTTCACTTCACAGCCTCGTTATCTTCACAGTGTTATTTATTCTTTTCATTTAATCAACTCCTGCGCATGTGCTACCCAGAATATTCTAAGTATAGTCAAGATAGGAATACATAATATTGATAAGAGCATCATCAGCCATTGCAACGGCTCGTAATTCATGGTGAGATAAATCAAGCTAAATAAACTTCCCATAATTACAATATTAATTACTAATGCTAACAAAGTCCAATGGATTTTCTTCAGCGAAATTGTCCACCAATTCTTAGCTAAATGTTTCCAAGAGGAATTGATTACTGCTAATCCACACCACAACAGATAAGTCAATACTCCTAAGAAAGTTAGAGTATATTTTGCTATTGACATTAACATGTCTTCATTTGGTTCAGAAGAGATAAGATTTAAAGAGAAATATCCCATTAACATTGGTATTCCTAAGAAGAGCAAACTGACCGTGATATACTTTAACCACAGGTTTCCTGCTTCTTTCCAGTGTTTGATAAACAAAGTGGATTCATGTGATTCTTTCTTTTCAGTTAGAATTAATTTATGTGTTCCAACCCATAATGCTCCTTCTAATATCATAAATATTCCTAGAAGCCATAATGCTACTTCTGTAACGTGTTTGAGCAACGCATTATAATTTTGGTACACTTTAAGCATATCGGTAGAGAACGCTCCGCCTTCCTGAATATTGGTAGCGTTGTAATTAGCGGTCTGCAACGGCTGCATTATCCCATTAACATCTTCCAGTATTTTCACGGGATAGGTTACGGCAAGAAAGAATATACCTATTATTACCGTTAATTGAAGTAGTACTAACAGGCCAAACCACAGTTTATGCTGGTGAATATGATGAGCTGTTCTTTTTACCGCCTCTTTTAAAACATGCATAATTGGTAGAACAAGAAAGTAGTTTATAGATTTTTCTCTTTACAGAACAAAAATGTCCTCTTTTCTCTTCTTTACGAACTATAATAATTCAAATAGCCTTTCATCAATCCGTCTGGCGAAAGTTTAGTCAGATTAATTCTTATCTTTTTGTTTCCCGACGAGAACGTCACTTCACTCTTTTCTTGCTTATATGCTGCTTGAATTCGCCGCATTATCTCTTCATCGCTAATATTGAACGAGTCCAAGCCTAGCAGTGTTTTCATTGACATTTTATGCTTTCCCTAATGGCCAGTCTGCAAACTTGCAGTAATTTTCTTCTTCTTCTATCATCTCCTGCTCATATCCTTCCATAAATCCATCGTCTTCATGTTTAAGAACGTCGTCATCTACCCATTTTTCTCTAGAGCGCTTAGAATGTATATGCTCTTCTTCCTCCTCCGGAAAAGTATTCTCTCTAACTTTTGGATACATTTTCACCACCCCCATTTTAGTCTATAGCAACGGACATTAATTACTCTGTATAATCTGCCGTTGCTATATTCGACAAACATAAACTATTAGTATAATCACTTATGTTCATCATTATTATGACTAACTGTTGATATTTACTTACAAAACATTTAAATATATATGTCTTTCCCTAATACTATATATCCCTTGTATGTGGGTATATGCTAAATCGCAAGTATTACGGATGAGTTAGTGCGGTTTAGTATTAGGAGACTCGTAAGTCGAGTTTATCTCAAATGCGAAGTTGCGTTTGAGATTGAGAGACTGTAGGTCGAACTTATGCTTATTTGGGATAATTACGGGTGGTAGAGCTTAAAATTACAGGGGTTAGTTGAAAATTTCAAAACAATAGTTTAAGGAGGTTTAAAATGGAATACCGCAAATTAATTTCGTTTGGTAAAAGCAGTTTTGTCGTTTCTTTACCTAAGCCGTGGATTGGGCAGAACAAGCTGAAGAAAGGGGATTTGATATATATGGAGGAGAATGGACCGAATTTGATGTTGAGCAAAAGTACTGCTAAAGAAGGCGAAGAAGAAAAAACTAAAGTAATTAACATTGATGGGAAAAGCTTTCCTTTAATTATGCGCGAAGTTAATTCTGGTTATATTCAAAATTATCGTACTATCATTCTAAAAGGAAAAGAAATCAAAGATAAAGTAAAAGAGATTCAGCAGATATTTCAAAATCTTATTGCTTTAGAAGTAATGGAGCAAACATCTGATAGTGTTATAGCTAAAGATTTTTTAAATATGGATCAAGTTTCAATTGAAGAGCTTATACGAAAAATGGATATTATTGCCAGAACCATGCTAAATGAAACCATCAGCAGTATTTCTAAAGATAATTATGGAAATATCAATGAGAGGGATAAAGATGTTAATCGATTGTATTTCTTGCTTTATCGAGCTGTTTTGTATAATTTGGAACATTTATCTAATGCTATGAAAAAATACAAGCTTGGCCCGGCAGATTTGTTAAATAAACATTTTATTGGGTTTTATATTGAAGGAGTGGCTGATGAAGCGAGAAGAACAGCACGTTTTATTAGGCAAGTTAAAGGCGGTGCTAAAGATAAAACAACTCTAATTTCTTTTTTGGGCAAAGTAGAACAGCATTACATTAATACTATGAAAGCGTATTATGATAAAGATGTGGGATATGCTTTAAAGTTGTCCGATAGTAAAGCTTTGTTAAACAAAGAATTGGATGTAATTGATAGCAAAAGCCAGGATTTAAATTTTGTTACTGCCACTTCTAGGATTAGAAGGCTCATCAGCTATGTCCATAGCTTAGGAAGATTGGTTTACACTAGCAGTAACTATTAAGAAATAGTGAACTCCGAAAGGTTTATAAATCCCAGCGTGTTTTGGGATGGTAATGGCAGATGAAGGAACAGATAGCGAAGCGTACTTAAGATTATTACGTGATTCTTTAGAAGGTAAATATAAAGATTATAGGAATTGCTCATTATCTCCTGATGGTAGCTGGAGCACTCATCATGCTAGTTTAACTCGAGCCTCTTTTTCCAAAGGCAAAAAACGTAAAATTAATAGTGTAGTTAAACAGTTTACCTCTCCTTTGCCTGGCGGAGATCCAATGTATGGTGCTGTTCACGATCCATCTAGGTTGTATCTTAGAGAAAAAACAAATTTACGATTAATTGATCGTTTTATGCATAATGTTCATTTAGTTCCGGAGATATATGGATGCAATGATGAACATAGGTTGTTAATTTTAGAAGATTTGGGGCATGACAATAAAAAGAAGTTAATCCTCAATGCAGGAGACAGCCAAATTCGAGAAAAGATTTTCACTAAAGGAATAATTTCTGTGGCTAGATTTGTGGGTTTATGTAATCATTATCGTGAGGAATTTGATAATGCTCATCCGTATAAAGCTGATGCTGAAGTCTATCAAAGTTATAGTGTTGTGGTTAGAGGAGAAAATCTTCTAAGAATGTTTTTCAATGCAAACAAACTTTGTAGCAATGAATTGGGAAATTATAATTCTGCTTTGGTTAAAGAGTATTTAAGATCTAAGAAAAAATTTGATTTGGAAGCAAGATTACGAGAAGTTGAGGATATGAGAAAAGCATTATGTGAAGAGGCGGTACTGCAACACAATGATTGTAACGGATTAAACATGATTCGTGGAAAGAAAGTTGATTTAGAAGATTTTGGTTATGGTTCATGGACAAATGATATCAGTAGTTATTGTATTATTGTTGGTTTAGGAAACAATGCTATGGTTCGAAGTGATCAGTTTGCATATTATCGTCATCTTTACTTAGTCAATGAACACGCATATGCTACCACCTGTTCTCGAGATTCGGTTAAAGATTTAACAAATGGAGATGTAGCCAAGTATGTAGCAAAAGAAGTGTTTAAGAAAAATTCAAAAAAATATACTGATTGGACTTTCAGTTTTTTTGCTAATGCAGTAGATAGAAATGTAGAATTAGCCGCTAGCTATGATCGCTATAGTAATGAACTTAGAAAACAATCAGTGGCGGCAGAAGATAGCGAGGATCAAGAAGTTATTGTAGGTAGCGATTTAAGATCTATTCGTGAATTATTTTCAGCAATTACTGGAATGGAAAGTAAAATAAGTTTATGCACGCAATCTGCTGGAGTAAGAGATTTTTTCTATTCTTATGGTATGTTTATGCTTGATATGGGGTTATATGGCAGAACTAAAGAAAGAACTTTGCTTGAGGAAACGTTGAAAGAAATTAAAGAAGGAACAATTGCGGGAAATGTAGTTAAAGATTGGGCTAATTTCTCTAATGGAAATGGATAAACGTAAAGTTTTAAAAATATCTCTCTTATTTCTAATTAAATGTCTATCTCTAACTCCCACCATTCCTTCAACCTCGGCGAACTGCCTCTAGGCTGCAAGTATTGCGTTCGTGGAGAGAAATTAGTTCTGTTCGTTACAGGAGTATGCCCCCGAAAATGCTATTTCTGCCCGGTTTCTGACCAGAAATTCCAGCACGACGTTATTTATGCTAATGAACGGAAAGTAGAGACTGCCGATGACATTATTAAAGAAGCAAAATTAATGGATGCGAAAGGCGCAGGAATTACCGGCGGGGATCCATTGTCTAAGCTGGCTCGGACGGTTGAATACATAAAACTGCTGAAAGAACAGTTTGGTCAGAAGTTTCATATTCATCTGTACACTTCGCTGAATTTAGCTACTGAAGAAACTATGAAAAAGTTATTTGATGCAGGATTGGATGAAATACGTTTTCATTTGGACTTGGATTCTAAACAATTATGGGATAAATTAATACTTGCTCGAAAATTTTCATGGAAGATTGGAGTGGAAATTCCGCTTATTCCAACTAAAGAAAAAGAAACTTTTGCGGTTTTAGAATTCGTAAAAGATAAAATTGATTTCTTAAATTTGAATGAGTTGGAAGTAGCCGATAATTCTCAATCCAAGCTGGGAGAGATGAATCTTCATACTAAAGATGAGTTGAGTTATGCGATTGCTGATTCTTTGGAGTTAGGATTGAAAATATTAGAATTTGCCCAGAAAGGTATGTGCATAGCACCATCAGGTCGAAATTCATTAGATTGCTCTCTTCAAGAGCCACAGGGGGACTTGCCCCCTACGGGGATGCGGCTCCCGCAATACGCACAGCAAGGATTTCGAAGGTGCTATGCACATACCCCAAAAGAGAAGTATAATTTATCGATTCACGTTTGTACTGCTAAGTTGAAAGATGCGGTGCAATTAGCTAATCGTCTAAAAAGGGAAGCGCAGGGAGCGAAGAAGAAGTTTGATTTGGTCGATGAAGAAGGAATGTTAACTCGAGGAGCATTATATCTTCCGGAATTAGTGCCTGGGTTTGGTTATCGAAAGAAATTGGAAAGCGTGAATAAAAACGAATTTGTGCAAAGATTAGAGCCGTTGTTAGTTCGAGTGAAGAAAGAGTTGAGGATTGATGACGATGAGCTATTTTTAGATTTATCTAAACCGCGAATTCTGCTGTCTAAGAAGCTGTTGATGCAGAACCGGAAATTGTTCAAGAAATTGGGCTTGATTCCAGCAGTTGTTTCTGAATATCCTACGGCAGACCAATTGGAAGTGGAAGTGGAGCTGTTTTGAAGAAGGTCTCTGTTAATACATTAACCAAAAGCTTTATATATCACATCACCGTTAATCCATTAAATGGATGAGATTAGTACAGGATTGTTGGAAAATTTTAAAGATTTTATTAGCAGTGCTGAGAGAGATTTTCAAGAAGAGAAATATAATCCAGCTATGTCCTCATATTATAAAGCGATAGCCATACTTTGTGACTTTTTCATCTATAAAGAAAGAGGGTTACTTCCAAAAAATCATCGTGAGAGATTCCTATTTCTGGAGATGAATTGGAAAGAAGCATATCTTCTGATTAGCCCTTTGTTTAAAGAGTACACTGATTCTTATAATCTTCGGATCCAAGGCACAGTCCGTTTTGTGAGTGATAGCACCATATCCACCTGAAAACAAGGACGGCTTTGCCGTCCTGTTTTCATTTAATGAGATGCAACTATCGCA
>JAGVMW010000025.1 GCA_020053615.1 archaeon
CGATAGTTGCATCTCATTAAATGAAAACAGGACGGCAAAGCCGTCCTTGTTTTCAGGTGGATATGGTGCTATCACTCACAAAACGGACTGTGCCTTTAACCGTGTCGAATCTGATACAGTTATAGCTAATGTGTGAAGATGGCTAATAAAACAATTATTGTAAAAGGAAACGAAATCGTGCTTTTTTCTCAAAATGAAGAGGATTACATTTCTTTAACGGATATTGCCCGATATAAAAATCCAGATGAACCTAAAGATGCTATCAAAAATTGGATGAGAAGCCGTAACATAATTGAATTTATGGGGTTATGGGAAATTTTAAACAACCCTGATTTTAAAGGGGTCGAATTCGATTCCTTTAAACAACAAGCTGGAAGCAATCATTTCACCCTATCACCTCAAAAGTGGATTAATGCAACTAATGCGATAGGACTAATTTCAAAATCTGGAAAATTGGGCGGAACATATGCTCACAAAGATATTGCATTTGAGTTTGCTTCATGGATTTCTTCTGAATTTAAACTGTACTTAATAAAAGAATTCCAAAGACTAAAAATTGAAGAGAATGAGCGAAAGCAATTAGGATGGAGTTTAAAAAGGGACTTGGCAAAGATTAATTATAAAATACATACAGATGCTGTAAAAGAAAATTTAATACCTCCGGAGATAACAAAACAAGAAGAGAAAATGATTTATGCTTCTGAAGCCGATGTTTTAAATAAAGCTTTATTTGGAAAGACTGCCAAAGAATGGAGAGATCAAAATCATGGAAAAGAAGGCAATTTTAGAGATTATGCCAATGTTACTCAATTAGTGGTATTAAGCAACTTAGAAAACTTTAATTCCGAATTCATTAAAGATAATATTGGACAAGGAGAAAGACTTGTCAAGTTAAACAGAATTGCCATCTCGCAGATGAAGTCTTTGGTTGATAATAAAAAAGTTAGGCAGTTAGAGGATAAGAGTAAATGACACATTCAAGAAGAAGAGCCATGCACCATGAAAGAAGCTTATGAATGTCTTAAGAGTGAATTCGAATGCGAAATTGAAGTAATTTCTGCAGATAAGAACGATGTGCCAAAGGCTAAGTCAGCCATTTCGGGAAAAAGGGGAATTTTAGTATGATGAAACTTACCCCTCTCCGTTCGAAAGAATTTCAAGAAGAACTAAATACCAATCATTATTTTCTAAAAGTCAGCAAGAAAGATACAGTTGAATTATCTGAAACTGAAACCACAAAAATAATTCTGCTCAATAAACAGCCTGCATTTTTTTATCTAACAAAACGATTAATTCCGCACTTAAAGTTACTTCAAGCCCACCCAGACTTGCTGAAGAAAATTGTAGTAGATATGGGTGCGGTTAAGTTTATGATAAGTGGAGCTGATGTAATGCGTCCAGGAATAGTAGAGATTGAAGCTGGAATTGAAAAAGACGCTTTAGTCGTAGTTGTTGATGTAAATAACCACAAGCCATTAGCAGTGGGAATAGCTTTGTTTAATATAGAAGAGATGCAAGCGATGGCTTCAGGAAAGGTTATTAAGAATATTCATTATGTAGGGGATGAGATATGGAAAGGGGTATTTGTTTAGCTCGGCGCGGTCAATTTGCTTGCTGAGCGGGGGTACTGCTTGCAAGAAAGTGAGTTACTCGCTAATTTCAAGCTACTTTCTTGTTTCCAACGAGAATACTACGAGAGCGAGGCGAGGCAAGCGACCGCCGAAAGCTAAACAAATACGAAAAAGAGAATTATCTAAGAGGAGAAGTTAATATGATATTAAACTACACTCGCAACAAAGTAATTTCAGAGAATGAAATAGTCTGTAAAAGTATCTTCTCGCAGGCATTAGGATTAATGTTTCATCACAAACAAAATTTAATTATGGTGTTTTTCGAAGAAAGGAGAATCTCTTTGCACAATTTCTTTGTATTCTTTCCCATTGATGTACTGGTGGTGGATAAAGAGATGAAGATAGTGGAGATTAAAAGAGATTTTAAGCCATTTACATTCTGGAATGCTTCACAGAAAGGAAAGTATGTGATAGAGCTGGGGATTAGGAAAGATTCTGGCGAGAAAGGAGAATATGAGATAGGGGAGAAGGTGGAGATAAAATAGATTATTTTCTGTTTTGTATACTTAATTACTACACAACCATAAATATACTTCTCGCTCTGAGTGTGGTATGAAATGGAAAATACCACTATACATCGTTGGGATTGGAACCCTCGCTGCCGGAGCCTTTGGCGTCGGAGTGTATTCCAGTGGCGAAGTAAACAAGACCTACCAAAAAGTGCAAGAATCAGTATCTTGCCTGTATTCTGCCGAAAACTGCCAAAAGCAGGATAACACCGAGGCAGAACTAAACACAGCAGAACCGAAATTGGTATCTGCTCCTACTACTGACGACAAGTATGCTGCAGAAATAAGTTCTCTGCGTGAAGAAGTTAAAGCTCTGCAGCAGAAATCACTTAATCCACAAACTAACTTATACTCACAGAAAGATGTGATACATGTAACAATCCCAATTGATGCGCTTCTATCTCGTCTAGGCAAAGAATATGCACCCGGAACCAACAGCTACCGCTCGTTTACGGATAAAATCAAAGAGTTCTGTGTAGAAAAAACATTTGAAGAAGGAAAGAAAGAGTTAGAACGAAAATTTCAACACACACATGAAAGTATCGACCAGGTAATTGATTCTACTACATCTTTCTTAGGAGATAAAGTAACTGACTATCGCAGAAGGCTGGGCGATGCTATTTATCCAGAAGGATCAGCAAGCTCAGAACTAAGCAAGCCTGAACTAAATCAACCAGAGGGAGGAAACTAAAATGGGATTAATCTCAAATACGTTAATGTTAGGAATCGGCTTGGGTGCAGGATATGTATTATGGCATCCAACCACAGATAATTGCAAGGAGATGTACGATCGAAAGATTTCGGTAATGGAAGAAAAGTATGCATCAGTACCACGTCAAGGTCTTGTCGGGCCAAGAGATGTGAGCATAGATTATGTTGTAGCTGAAGATGAAGGCGTAAACGGCGTAGTTATTACTCATAATCGCAGTGGGAAACAAGAGGTGCTAGTTGAGAGACAGATATTGTTCCAGGACAATTATAGATTAGACTTAGAGCCATTGAATAAATCACTTAGCCCGGATGAGAAGATTTCATTGGTGGGAGCAAACTTTACATCACCAAAAGATGATATTTCAGATAATTACAGCCAAACAGCTGACAAATTTGTAGACAAGCTCAAAGATTACGCCGCTAAAGCGGTGAAGTAAATTAAAAAAAACGTATTTGTTTAGCATCTTCAAAATCCTCGTCAATAAATTTCGCTGGAGCCGCATCCCCGTATGGGGCAAGTCCCCCTGCGGCTCTCGAAGTGATATCGCAGGGATTTTGACCTTATGATGCTAAACAAATACAAAAAAAACAAAAACCAAACAGGAGGGAAATAAAATGAGAGGATACATTCCGGGATTGATAAAAGTAGGAGTAGGAGCAGCTATAGGATTAGGCATCGGTTATTTTACGTTTAAGGCTGATGCAGAAGATTGTAAAGGAGTATACCAGAAGCAGATGAGCGAGCTGGAAGAGAAATACAAGAGTGTGCCCATTCCAGAAGGCGTGGCTGCATCTAAAGACTTCAGCTTAGATTATGTAGTATCTGAGAAAGGCGGATTCAAAGGCTATGTGTTTACGGACAATGCCAGCGGAAAGCAAGGGGTAGTTGCTAAGAGTAACGTATTAGGAAATAGAAAATATTTCTTTGAGTACGTTCCATTAGATGGAATTGTAGACGGAAGCGAGCCTAAAGTTGCCGCACAGCCAGAAATCAAAGTATACGGACAGAAATAAAATCTAATCACCGGAGGTGAATTAACATGGAAGAAATGCCAGAAGGAGAGACAGGCTCGGAAGGGGGAAACGGACCAATTATACTAGAAGGGCCACCATTAGCTTCGGTAGTGCCCCAATCTGTTTCTGACCCAGCAGCAGTTCGGGGTGAACATGCTAGAGGAACGGAATATATCGACAATTTGGTACAAGAATCAAGCGAGGAATATTCTTCACCAGGAGCAGCTAATAGAGCTATGGTAAGAAGCACTGAAACGCTAGATAGGTCTGGTCTAAAATTAGATAATGTTCCAGAATTCATTAAACCATTATATGTAAGAGCATACAACCTGTTTAAAAATCCGCATCAAAGGCTTGCTGGTAGGAAAGAAGATCTAGCTAAACTAGTAGAGGAAGCCAAAGGGATTGAAGATAATGTAAGTGAAATCCTCTATGGTTCCGAATATAGTCGTGACCGTAGCAAGATGGATGGTCTTCAGGGAAAATTCATAGAGACGATGGCTACTCGAAGAAAAAGTGCTAAAGCAATAAAAGAGTTAGAAAAAGAGATAAACACCACTTATGGCAGAAGAAAAACTGTTGAGGATGTACTAAAACAAAAAGGACAAGAGCCAGACACTACAGAGATTAAGCGGCTGCATAGTGATATTGTAATGTACACCCAAAGCATAGCGACTTATAAAGGATTAAAACAAAAATTTCTGACAAGAATTGATGCACTTGATCAAAAAGTAACAAATTACCAGAAAGGAATAGAAGTAGCTACTGCAGTCTACAACTTTGTACAACAGCATCGCATGAATGTAGAAGCTTACATGGAAGGTACTGATATAAACATCAAAGAGCTCGAAGCATTGACTAAAATCGGAGACATCATTCCAGCATTCCAAGGGAGAATGAAAGAATTAGATGGTATGGTGAAAGACTTTTACAAAGCTTTGGGAGATAGAATGACAGCCGCAGTAAAAATGACTGAATCTAAGCTAGATGTACCTAAAGGATATGCTCTCCCCGGGTTTGTAAATGGAATTCGAGCTAACACCGATGTTAAGAACGACGAGATGGAAAGAAGAGTAGACCAAATCTTAGATAACCCTTACGCAGAGATGTATAAAGTTTAATTTGTTTTATTTTTATTTGTTTTATTTTTTTAAACCATGGTAAAAACAATTGAATTCACCAGAGCAGAACTTAACAGTATTGAATATACCATTGTTTCCAAGCTGAATGGGGCAAGATATTCCCTAGACGAAATAATTGGGCAATACTCAGAGGGGAATAGTGGAAAAAGAGTTTATAACGCCATTAAAGACTTTGCTTCCATACAACGCTGTGGAATTGAAAAGTTAAAACAAGAATATAAATCTTTAGCGGTACCTCTAATTACTGTTTTAGCTGCGGAAACAGCTTCAGCAGAGATGGGTTACTCTGGCAACGAGGAAGTTAGCTGTTTTGGTAATAAAGCATTAAACTACAAGCAGGAATGGCCTTATTATTTAACTGATCCATTAGACATATACAAGCCATTTTTAGAAGAATCTAGATCCCGCCCCAAGCTAGAAGCACTAACCGAATCTTTTTTCAGCTGGCTTTCCCGAACTGCAGCAGCGGAAGTATGCAAAGATCCAAAGTTCAAAGATAAAGATTGGGAAGTTACCGTTGCCGGAAAGAAATATCAAGTAGAAATAAACCCGGACAAAACTGCTCCCAAAAGAAAAGTGGATGTAGATTTCTCTTCTTACATCGTAAAACCAGACTCAAAAAGTACTAACGAAGCAGATTACATTTATGGCCACGAAGCAGTAAAAGAAGTATTCCAAAAGACAGAATTAAGAGTAAGAAACTGGGAATTTTACACCGGATTATTTAACCCAAAAAATCTTTTCCCAAATATCTTATTACACGGTCCGCCAGGAACAGGAAAAACCACTTTGATTAGAAGCCTAGCTGCAAGATGTGGTTTTGAATACCGACCAATACCGTGTGCTGAACTATGCAGCAAATACTTTGGTGAAAGCGCTAACATTCTTCGAGGACATTACAAAGATGCCAGCATTACTATCGATAAAGGGAAGAATAAAGGAGTTATTATTTTTTTGGACGAGATTGATCACATCGCTTTAAGAAGAGACACCGATTCAAAAGAACAGAATACGTTAGTTACTACTTTAAATGATCTGCTGGATGGAAATAGTACCAAGCCCGGATTAATTACCATTGGTGCAACCAATGTACTTCATCTTATTGACGAAGCTATTTGGAGCAGATTTGCCGAGAAGTTATATGTAGGATATCCTAAAACAGATGAAGGAATTATTGGAATACATAAAAAGATTATCCAGAAGATAGAAGATTATTCCAGCAAAAAACAGTTTGGATCTCTAGACGTTGATAGAATACTTAATTTTTCACGTAAAGATGAACGATTTAAGTCAGGAAGAGTAATTAATTCAATATTATACAAGTGTGTAACTAATGTTACTGATGGATATGTTATTAGTACAGAACAACGAAAAGAAAAACCATCCAAAGATAAAATTCCTCTAGTAAAAACTGAAGACCTGACCGAAGCTTATGATAAATACAACTTAGACGAAGAGGATGAAAAGCCAGGACGCATGGGTTTTACTGCTGGAAATGCCACCAAGACTATTACTAAAATTATCTAACCATGAATGATTACGCCATAATCGATAAAGTGTACAATTTCTTTGTGGACAAGAACGAGATGGAAGGCTATTTGAGAAGAATAAATAAGGGAGAACTACCCGAACTTGAAACAATCAACTCATTTTTAGATAATGGAGAAAGATATTCTCATAATCCTACTTTATATCATTCATTAGAACTAAGTTTAGCAGAATTAAAAAGATTACAAGCCAGATTTAATTTAAAGCATAACCAATCAAATACGTTTAGAGCCAAAACAGTAATAATAAATGCAGAATACGTTGAAGATACTGCTTCAAATCAAGACAACATGCATCAAGATAACGTAACTCCAATTACATCAATCCAACCTAAAGTACTTTCTTCACCATCCAAATCAGAACCACAAACCTCACCATCATCAACCATTTCTTACACTCAACCATCCCAAGCCGCCAAACGAATTATCACACCATTAACTCTCACTCCCACCTCAATACATTCTTTCTTCTCCTTTCAGGGTATCGTCGGAGAAGAAAAAAATCGAGAATTAATGATGTACGGTTTAGTTGCCCGTGCAAACATGGGTATAGAAAGTCTTTCCGGCAGCGGAAAATCTGCTTTGTTGTACGCTTTGTTAAAAGCACTTCCTCCAGAACGATACTTAACTATTCATCAAGCTACTGACCGCAGTTTATATCACAATCCAAAAATAAATTCCAGCAATTATATCATAATTCCAGAACTACAAAAAATATTCAGCAAAGACATTGAAGAAATTATCAAAAACTTAACCGAAGGAGTAGATTCTACTTATACCAGAACAAATTCCAAGCGAAATGGTGTAGATACATTCAAGATAAACAAAAAACCAATATTATATTCATTTGCCATAACTAACAAACATCTAAAAGAACGCGATGACGAATTCTACCGCAGGTTTATCATATTCCATACTGACATCAGCAGAGAGCAGAATAAGAAAGTAGCTTTAAGCTTTGCCGAAAGAGAACTGCAGCCAGAAGCAACCACAGATGATTATTCAGCTTGGCAAAGCCATATCTCAAATTGTTTGGATTCAACTGCGGAAATAAAGAATCCATTCTTACCGCACATAATTGAATCACTCCCACCAGAAATTTCCGAACAGGTGCGGTTTAGGTCATCGGTAAAATATTTGCATCAATTAATCTGCGGAGCAACTTTATTTAATTCTACTGCAAATAACAATGTAGATAAAATAAACCAGAAATATCTTT
This sequence comes from archaeon, assembly GCA_020053615.1. Lineage (GTDB taxonomy): Archaea > Nanobdellota > Nanobdellia > Woesearchaeales > GW2011-AR9 > JACRPH01. The sequence continues at coordinate 7,774 of JAGVMW010000025.1, forward strand.
TCTCTGGACTGTCTGATAATCTCAAAGTGACAGAATTATACGAGCAAGTATTAGTAGATAATTTGTATGGGTTAAGTGTAATAGACCGAGCTTTGCTAAACCTTCTCGACGATGAACCAACTCACACTGGAGCTGTAAAACAGAAATTTGGAGAAGTATATGCAACTTCTATCCCTATCGAAGATTCATTATCTAAGCTCACTGCCAGTGGTCTGGTAGGAAAAGAGGGCGACGCATATCGGTTAAGAATTGCTCCAAAGATAACCCTCAACCCTGAACGGGCTTTGGACGCAGCCGATAAGTTCATGCAGCTGCACTACCCCAAATACCGTGACCAATGGCATGAGCTATGTTTAAAGCAGATGGAAACATAAACTAAAAGTACGTGCATAGCATCATAATGTCAAAATTCATTCAGAATATGCCTACGAAGGTGACAGGGGGACTTGCCCCCTACGGGGATGTCGCCCCAACGATAACCCTCACCAGAATTTTGAAGATGCTATGCATGTACTACAACAACAATAAAAATATTGGAGGTGTTTAATCATGATGAACACACAAACGGATGCATATATGTATTGGGTAGATAACAAAAGATGCTTAGAAGAAATTATTGATAGAAGAGAAGCATTAACCAAACCAGAACAACTAACTGCAGATAATTTAATTCGAGCACAATCCGGATTAAGAAGATTACAAGACGAGATGATTCATCTGCAAAAAACCTGCGGAGGAGATTTGCCGCCGTCAAGCTACCGAGAGATTAAAGAAGCTAATCACGCTTTTGAAGAGATTGTAGAAGCCCTGTCTCAGAAACGAAAAGAATATTTATCATTAGCTCCACAAATTAGTTTAGATATTAAAATATGGCACAATTCTACTGAAGCAAATAAAGAAGGAGAACTAACCTCGGTCATGGAGCTTTGTTCCAAGTATCGTTGCGCTACTGATTTTGACCCCGAATTCTTCCCGGGAAAAACACAATTAAATCAGTTCTATGCAGATCTATCTGAACTAACATTCATAGCCTCTCCACGAGTGGCAGAAGAATACCTTCAAAGATATACCCAATTAACCACAATTGATGAAGTGATTAAATTTAAACAGGGATTTGAGCAGAATTTTTGGCAGAAAGCAGATAGAATAAAACATAAGTTAAATCAAAAGTATGAAAGAAAAATAAGTAAAGAAGAACAGGCTATATTAAATGTGCATCCTTTAGGAACTTTTACTTTGATTAAAGAGGACATCAAAAATATTACAGAAAAAACAGCAGAATTCCAAAAGACGAAGAAAGAGTTATGGCAGGGAATTACTGCGCTTCGTGATGACTTGGTGTATCTTAGCAATAATGTTCCGGCACTAAACCAGATTTATGTAAATAAAGTATTAACTCCGATTAACCCAATTAAGTCAGTGGCAGATTACTTATTGTTAAAGAAAGATTCAGCTGATTACCAGAAGTCAATTGGGAATTTGAAAAAGCTTAAAGAAGAAAAGAAGAAAGAACTTACCAAATTAGCTAAAACTGAATGTTCTGAATTAACCCAGACTATAACGACAGATATGAATTCACAGGATTATACCAAATTTGAGAAATATACTAACAGAATAATTGAACTTAAAGATTACTGCAAACAATTAGGAGAAGAGGAAACTTATGCAGTGCTACAGACTCAGTTCGACCGCATTGATAGGATAAATAAATATGTAGCTGCAATCCAACCGAAAGAAAAGCTAGAGTTAAGGATAACTGTAGGAGAATATGAAACTAAACCTACAACTAAAATACTTGATATCGAGCCAAAAAAAGTGGATGCTGCATCCAATAAAGATCTTCCTTGGATGCCAATTGTCACCGAGCAGGATTTAACCGTAGCCGGGTTTAGATATTCCCGGTATGCCCAAGACAATTCGCTGAAACAATTGTGCCTGCAGATTGCTGGAGTGAACGAGAAAGGAGAATATTCCTGTACTACACTTAAAGATAGAGTAAGCAGTATAGACAAACAAAAGTTTAGGATAGTTGGTGAAAAATTGTTAGGTGATGATGAAATTATTTACAGTGCGCTGAAGGAAGGGATTGGGAAGTGTGGATACCAGCGAAAAGTAGTTTAAATATTAAGTGTTGGTGGTATAAGTATAATTAATCTGACATGATTCAGGAACAGAATTACTTCTAGCTTTATTTCCAGCGGAATCCATTACATCTAATACATAGCAATCATCTTTAAAAGGTCCGACAGAATAAGTAGTATTAAAGCTCCTATCAATATCCCGCCATTCTTTTACAACTTCAGTTTTGTTATACAATTTTGCTATCATTTCAGAAGATGTACTATTTCTTATTTCTGCTTTAAGAATTAAGTTGTTTTTACTACACACCCATTCACTTCTACAGATATATTCTTCAAAAATAACAGCACAGTTTAAAAAATCATCCCCATATACTGAAATTTCTACCGGCCCAGCGCACTCAACATTTACATCAGTCAGGCCATTGCATTGGTAATCTTCAAATACCATATTAACTTCTTGACCAGTATAGTTTACTTTACATTTAATGTGGTCTCGGTCATACTCACAATGGAAATTTCCAGAATTGGGGACATAAAGATTTGCTCCACCGCCTTCGCAAAGAAGAACATTTTTATCAGACCAACAGTTGCCATTGCCACAAATCGAATCTAAGCTGACATATAATTTATTAGTAATATGGCTTTCAGCTTTAACTCGCACCATTATCTCTCCTAAATCCTCAACGTTTTTTGTAGTGCGAAGTTCTTCTTTGCAGTCAATTAACTGTCCTGCAAATTCCGGAGGTTTTATTTTGATACTTTCAGTATTTATACTTCCTCTTTTATCCATCGCAGTAAGGGTGTAAGTTAAACCATAAGGACAATCTACACTAAAACTAACATCTAGTTTTGCTCCAAGATTCTTATCCCATTCATAGACCAAATGATTATCTTTATACAATCTTACATCAGATAACCCAATATCTTCATCTCCACTTTCAACAACACCCTCTATCCTATAAACTTTTCCACTATCTGAACGTCGTTCATTAATTTTTATCTCAGGAGGTGCATCAGCATGCAATTTATATTCACAGCCGTCGCTGGTAGCAATGAAATATCCAGCAGCTGCTGCCATTGCTACAATAGAAGTAGCCGCTAAACCGATGCGAAGTGCTTTTTTGAAAGTATTTTTTTCCACAGGTTTCATCTTAACCTCGCTAACCATCGAAGTAAACAAATCGATTGCTTGGGGTTTAGAACAATATTCTTTAGATGAAGCAATAATCACCTCATCAGACAAAGCTTTGGTGGAAGATACTTTTGACAAAATACAACTATAAGCAGATTCCATCTCTAATCCAGGAGGTAAACTTAATTTACATTCTTTTAAATATTGTGGGAGCGTTATTGGATTTAACGTTGGTGGATTAACTTTATACTCTTGTAGTGGAGCCAGACCTAAAGATTTAAGTTCTTGAGCAATTGCACCAGCAGATTGATAACGTTCATCTTTAGAAGATGTTCCTTTAATGATTATATCTGTTAACGTCTGATAGTGATTACCATCACATACAGAGGGATATTTTTCCTTGAGTTTATTGATAATAGATTTGCTCAATTCACTCTTATCACCGCCACTTTTTTCTTTAAGCGGTTCTACCAATTTTCCAGTTAACATCAAACACAACAAGTTAATAAGATTATAAGTATCATATGATGGTTCAATACTCTGACCATAATCAATATCAAATTTAGGAGGATGATATACCTTATTAACGGTTATTCCTGATTGAGTGGTGTAATAACTGCCAGAGATTCCACTAACCGAAACCATACTATATAATTTACTTGCTTTCATATTCCTTTCTTTAGCTAACCCAAAATCATTTAGTAATACTCTCTTAACCCCTTTTTCATCTTTATATATCAGTACATTGCTTGGAGAAATATCAACCAAGATAATCCCATCTTTTAATATTCCACCATTATCATTTATTCTTCGAGCATTATGAAATAAGTCAGCTTGCTCGCACATTTCGGTGGCAATATGCACTACTTCTTCTAGTGATTCTATTTTTTTGTTTGCCGTTACTCTCAATTTCCTAAGCAGTGGATTGTTCTTTTCCATGTCTAAAGTTATATCTTTAAATTCATCATCCACCCCTAATAAACTGTGAAGAGTATTTTCAGAGGTGAAAGCCAATCCAGGGATATATTTAAACAAAAGACATAATGCTCCATTAACTCGACCATAATTCTCATACAAAGTTAAATTAGTGTACTGAGGAAAATAAGTCTTGAGAAATTCCAGTACCAAAATTTCATTCTTTTGCACCTCTCTACTGGCCACCCCAGTACAATTACTAGAATGCCTGAAGATCTTAGCAAACATTTTTTCAGGAGTTTCACCTTTCTCAGAATAATCACAAATATACCGAGCACTCATAGTTCCTTTACTATGCTTTTCTATATTACTAAGCACTCCATCATTGTTTAGCTGATAAGTTAAGTTTTGATCAGTCATGGTATTTTATGTTTAGTTTGTTAGTTTTTATTTAGTTTATTCTGTTTTTGGCTCACTTTCTGATTTGTCTGGAGTTATTGCTGTTGGTTCAGTGATAACTTCAGTTGTAGTACCACTTGACCCTATCGGTACGGCTGCTGATTCATCTGGTACTACAGCTGGTTTAGTACCGTTTGACTTTGGTGACACACCTTTCTGCGTAGAGGGTAATTTAGTTTTGACTCCAACTGATTTAGACTTATTACCATAGAGGTCAGTACATTCTACTTTAGTATAAATTACATTTCGGTATAATGGACAAGTGTTCAAAGGCAATTTATAATCATTCATAATATTATCCAAAGATTTAGTGACAAAAGGAGAATTTGGACAGGTGATATTACAGGTAACTGGTTCTGTTTCTCCATTTATCTCAATAGTATAATACTTTGAACTTATTTTAGCTTTAGTTACTTCATTTATTTTACTTAATGATACTTTGGGAGGAGTCTTATCTACATCCGTAGGAATTACTGCATGCATATTCTCTACTGCTAGTTTAGCTGTATCGGATGTAGCTTCATTTACATTAGCACCAGTTGCCTCAGCTGCTGCTGGCTGACTTAGTGGCACTAGTTTAGTAATCTCTGATATTAATGATAGTTTATTTGAGATGTAACTTTTAACTTCTCTAAGACACTTGCTTATCTTGTCACTCTTCGGTATTTCCGGAGGACGATAAGTAGAAGCAATCTCTGATTCTGCCACTCGCCTTTGATGTACATGAACCTCGGGTGCTTTATACCATATCAACAGCCCTATTCCAGCACAAACTAAACCGCTTAATAAGCCAGATCCAAGCATAGTTGCATAATTTGGTCTCCTCAACAACGTATTAATCTCATAGTTTGCCACTTTTTCCTCTACCTGAGTCCTATCATCTTTAGTTTCATCAGATGTAGATGAAGAGTGCAACTTTAAAATATCTTTAAGCAACTTAGTATTCGCACCGACTTCATTCGATAATTGTTCTAATGTAACAGGAGCAGTGATTTGATTATAAGCGTCATAGCTTTCTCTTACCAGTCTAAGCACTGCATTGGAATCGGTTTTCTCACCTAAGCCTAAGACATCAACAAGACTGGAATAAAATTGTAAATACTGTCCTAAATATTGTTGACTCACTTTAATCTTAGCAGATAACTCATCATAAGTAGCCGTTTTAGGCAGCCCAACATGAATTTTCAGTTCGGTTAATTTATCTTCTAACGAATGAATATATGCATCTCTATCATCAATACTTTTTGACAGCTTACCCACTACACTACCTAAAGCAGAAAATCGTTCATCTAATGATAGTGGAACTTCACTTTCAGTTGTGTCAGTTGTAGCGTTCATGTTACTTAGGATTTTTCTTAAATCGCCCCCATACTTTAACTCCAAAATTATATAGTGGATCTTCCTCTTCTTCAAATATTTCTGCTACTTTAACGCTTGCTTTATATAATCTGGAGTATATACTACTCATTCCACCACCAACATAATTGAATGCCAACTTTAATTTAGGGGAATACCATTTTGACTTTCTTTTTTCCTCGTGATAATCTGGAGATAATACCTCAATTAAGTAATCTAATTTTTTGTCCAGTAAAGGAAGATATCCTTTAATTTCATTAATTTTAGTAGATAACTCTTTTAGGGGAATACTTTTCTTAATTTCTTCTAAAAAAGGTATTATTTTAGTTAACATCTCTTCCAGAGAGGTCAAAGAGTGATATTTTTCATCAATACGTGTTAGTTTATCATCAATTTTAGTATAAAGTTCCAATGATATAGCACTATGGATATCTTTTGCAGCTTTTAATTGGCCTTCTAAATTATGGATATATACATTTCTATCATCAATGCATTTTGACAGCTTTCCCACTACACTGCCTAAAGCTGAAAATCGTTCTTCCAAAGATAATTTAATTGCACTTTCCGAGGCATCAGTTTTTTCGTCCATTTTTATTACCATTTTATTTTTCCAAAAAATCTCCAATCCATCTCAATACTTCTTTTGGACCATTGGACCACGCTCTTGTTTCTTGTTTTTCTGGGGAATATTCTTTATTGGATAACTGTTGATTAATTTTTTCAATAACCCCATCATTATAACCTCCTAAAGTTAATGCAATCTTCTCGTTGGGAGTTATTTCAGTAGGTTCAAATTCATCTTTTTTTTTTACGGATTCATCACTATCTATTCCTAAAGCATAATGAGAAAATTTAATCAGATATTTCTTCATAGAATTGTATAATCCTTTATTTTTCTCAAGTTTAACAATCTCTTCTTCTAACTCAGCTATTTTTTTAATTAACCCATCTTTCTCTACTTCATAATCGATTATTCCACCATGCAATCTATCAATCTCTTCATCTTTGAGTTTAATATTAGCATCATATGCTGCTTTATCTTGTCTTCTTCCTTCTTTTTCATCAGCTAGCCGTCCCTCTAAACTACTATTGGCTACTTCAAGACGAGCTATAGCTGCTTCTTTGATTCCTACTTCTCGTTGATATCCATCACGTTGCCTTTCTGTCTCTGGAAGCGTAACTTCAACGACTGTTTTTAATTCACCTAATCTTTGGTTGATAGAATCTTCCATATCAACCAATATCATTGTGGTATCGTCGTATTTAATGTTACCATCTATCCTGCTTACTAATTCTTCACTTTCTCTCAGGACATAAGCATTAAGTATCCTTTCAATCATCTGTGCTTTAGTATCACTCGGGTTAAGCCTGAAATCATCTATACCTCCTACAATTCGCTTTATTTTGTCTTCAACCAACTCGTCTAATCGGCCATATGGACGGCGAATTCTTTCAACAAACAGGTCTAATACTTTTGACATATCATGATACTTTCCGTGAGCACCGGCCCAGATTTGTGCTATTTCTGCATCAGTTACACGACTCATCAATCCATCAGTAGTAAGTAGTATTTTTGAAGGCTTATCCAGTGAGATATCATATTCCACTACTGCTTGATCGATTCTACTATCGATATCCAAACGGTTATTTGGGATATGACCTTGACCAATATAATTCTTGGGCCCATCATAATCTCCCTCATCTATAGTTATCTGTTTTAACACATTATTATATCCAAAATAAACTCTGCTGTCACCCATGTGGGCCAAATACAACTTACTTGAAGAGAGGAGAACCGTATCGATGGTAGTGTGCGTTGTTCCAATTTTCTCCAGTGCACGATGGGCATTAAATAAAGCTTCTTTCAATGCTTTTTCAAGGGGGTAATCTGGAGCTTGTGATAAAGTTTTAGTCAAATAATTTCGGATTACATTTACACTAATATTACTGGCAACTGCTCCGTGATGACCGCTTAATCCATCACCAATTATAAATAAGTTCCAATCTGTGCCATCTTTACTTTTAAAGCTCGAAGTACAATACGAATCTTCTTTTTCATCGTGCAATCGATTAATTTCTTCTTTTACATATACTTTCATATTTAACCTCGATAATTATCCCAGCAAGATATTCGGTGCAGTGTTTCGTATATCTTTAACACAGGGTCAAATTTATGTTCAAGTATAGATAGATAATCCTCTTTCTTCTCTTCTTCTGAAGTGATTATGGATTGCTGAGGGACTACTACGCTCGCGCAACGCATACGAAAATATAAATTACGCAAAGTAAATTGTAAGAAACCATTATGTTCTTTAAGTCCATAAATATGATTATCTTTATATGATTCTTCTACTGCTTTCCAATCAGAAATAAACTGGATTCGGTTCTTACGGGATAATTTTGGATAATTATTCGCTTGGTCTACTTCATACACATCCAACAATCCATCATTTAGCCCCATCAAGACATACATCTTGCCATCAATGGAAGTAACTAATGATGATGTTGCTTCGGAAGGAAGATATTCCTCACGTTTCTCGTCAAGTAAAAAGTCAGAGGTGTCATCTACCCCATAACACTTCTCTTTCATACTGCCGTTTCTTTCGTCAATAATCATATAACCATCCTTATCATCAGTGCATACTGTGACTCCATTTGCAGTTGATACAGATAAGATTTTTCCTTTCAGTTGTTGTCCTTCCTTAGAAGGAAACGATCGTCCTCGGTTAAGAGTGTTTAATAGAATTGTTTCTAAGCGATTGAAACAAGGGACCCATATTTTTTCTACCTCACCATGATTATAATAAATTGGAGTAGAAGTAGGAACAAATATGTCTCTAATTGGTTCAAGTCCATCTAAATTACCATTTGGAGAATGTAATAAGCTACCAACATAGACCTCTTGACTCTCTTTATCTTCCGAAGGAGCAGAAACAGAAACAAACCAGCCTGTGCTAGGAGTGAAGAGCATTCCAACGTGAGTGGTAGGTTGATTTACAAACAAATCTGTATTTAATTTGTCTTCATTCTTAAAAAAGTCAATTAATCCTTTCTTTTGAATTATCTCACCTTTACGATTTACAATAAAAAGACCATCTCTAGTTGCAGCATAAACCTCATTACCTCTGAACTTAATCTCACGAGGAGTTTGTCCGCCACGTGCATTAACTACCACTTCGTCTAATCCCAACCTTTTCCATAGTTCTACCTTTCTATCCAAAGAACCCAAAGAACAAGCATATATCCCTTTCTCTAAGTCGTTACTATCCGACCCCACACCGAAAACTAAATCTACATTATCATTCATTTTGATTCACCTCGTTTGCCGCCTAAAGCCAGATACATTCGTGCTAAGAAAGGCGGTTTATTAGCAGCGGGGTTATAATCATATCCATGTTTAGAAATGATCCTAATTTCTTCCTGGACAAGAGCGGATACATCCATTGGATTATCACTACTTACAACAGCTAAAGGGTCAAACCCAAAATAATTCTTACGTTTACGCGATGAAGCAAGACTCACTTTATTTGCATGAGCATGACATAACTTTGTTATTATCTCAAGTAGAAGTACTTTTGAATTCTGAGAAACTGGCGCAGGAGATTCAATCATCTCTTTAACTTTAGAATTAAACGAGAGCGATGAACCACTACGACTAAGGCGCTTATACTGACTGAATAACATTGCTGCAAGATCTCCCTGATAATAAAAAGGATGACCTTCTTCAGTAGGTTCTTTCAAATCATTTTTAATACACTCAAGACTCTTTTCAAAAAGAACAAATGCTGGCTCCCACTTTTTCTCATAGAAACAACATCTACCCAGTCCACGCAAAGCACTTGAATTATGGGCGTCTTTCTTCAAAACTGAAGCATAATACTCAATTGCTTTTCTTAATTTAATGGCATCAATACATTCTGGGTTGATACTCTCTCGAAGATTAATCCCTCCCAAGAATAACCTCGCCTCAGTATTATCTGATTGTAATCCCAATACTGCTTTGTAATACTTTTCTTTGGCTATAAGCGTATTCGCTTCAGAACCGCTTCTCGCCAGGAATAAATTAGCTTCCACTTTAAACTCAGCTGGGCATTCCTTCTGTACCAACACTTTTTTATATTTGGTTTCAGCATCAGCAAGTTTATTTGCTTTAGCATCTAAACGGGCCAGCATAAGATTTGCTTCGGCATCTTCGGGGAAATCTTCAAAAATGTAGTTGTACCATTGAGCATAATCTCCTTTAATTTGGACGCAGACACGTGCTATTTTTCTGAGGGCTTCGCTTCTACGCCCACGTAATATTTTCTCCAATGCACTGTGCTCATTACTATTACTGCTTTTCAGGTTCTTTAGCTTAATCTCGGTTAGAACTGCAGAATAGAAACGTTCAATAACACCGTCTTCCTTACATAAACCCTCAAGCATAGTATATGCTTCAATGGTCTCATCAAATATCTCAAAAACGTCCTTCACATAACCCACTCGCGGCTTTACCCTAAGCTCATACACGCTTTTAACCAAAGGTGGCAATAAATAGGACTTAATCCCATTATTTCCAGTAAGTATAGGATTAGCTAAGCACTTTTGCGCATACTTTAAAGTGTTATCCCAATCACTGTTTTTAAAATACAACAAAGTTAGCCATACTAGTGTATTAGGTTCATCAGTAATCTGTTCTAAACATTTGATCTTAGTTTCAGGCTTTTCTGCTGCACCATGCTCAATGTAGAAAATGTTTTCTTTATTGAGCGCTTCACGTGCGAGATAGGAGTATTTTTGCTCTTTAGTAAGTAAGTTAAGAATCCAGCTGCTTTGAGTCAGGAAGCTAATGTCAACTGATACAGTTTTAGTGCCACCATAAGTAGATGGCTCTCTGATAGGCATAGCGATCTTAACATGAGATTGGTCTAGCTCAAATCCCCTCCCTTTCTTATCAAAAAACGGATTTAACTTATTGCTGACTTTTTTGTACAACTCTTTTGTATCAGGTATCGATTCAACTGCTGCTTCTAACAGAGAAATTCCTAAGTGAAAGAGGAATTCATTGTCATCCACTTGTTTAAGATTCCCTTGATCATCTTCTTCAACCAAATAATCTAAGCAGTGGTTTATTCTATCAGTTATAGTAGCATCTTTTGAGTTGATAAATCGTACAATTCTGTCTCTAGTGGATTCCGTCATTACTATTCATCACCAATTCTCTAGGAAGGTAGCAATTTTACTACTTTGTCCCATAAGCTAGTTGTAGTGATAATCTCATTACAACGCGTACGTACTTCAGCATTAGACCATTTTAGCTGATGAGTCTTAATGAAATAATCAACAATCTCTTGGAATCTCCCCACATATACCTCTGATGGGCAATTCTTAGAAGCCATTGCTAATGTTTTTAATTCTTCGTCACAGTTATATTGAATCAAAATTGATTCAATATTTTTTTTTCTGGTATCATTAGTAGTTATTTCTGTTTGGACATTATTTAACTGTGTGGAATGTAGTTTAAAACTATCACGCGCACTTTGATAAGCGTTGAAAAGATCATCATCATCTAGATTATCTCCAGAGGTGCTAGCTGCTATTTTAGCTTTAGATTTTGCCATATTCAATCCAGTACTTATGTGTTCTTTTTGCTTCCGCAGTTTGCTTAGTTCTTTGACAAGCTTATCTTTTTCTGTTGAAGGCCCAATACTTTCTTTATTTTTCTGTTGAGCTTTATAATACACCTCAATCGTCGAAACAAGCACAAATTCTTTAAGACTGTCCTGCATCGCTTTCTCCTCATCAGCATGCATTACTCTACTACCATTCTGGTACATCTTTTCGTAGGAATGCTCAGCATCTTTATACATAGAATTAAAATCGGCGCTGGTAGAAAGGGGCATTTTAGGGGCAAATTCATTTCTAAATGCATCTACTGTTCTTAAAATTAAAAGTGAATTGTCCTGATTAACAACTAATCTTTGTTTTAATAAAGCTTTATTTGTATTAAATTTGTTATCAATGCCCGCAAGTATATCAGAGATTGATGCAACTAATTCGCCATTATCATCATATGATTTAACGACTTCAGTAAAATAACTTGGACTTCTAGTCTTCCCTCCCAAAAACCACCACAAGTAGCCTACCAATGCATTAATATCTTGTTTTTGAAAGTCAGTTCCTCCGCTTAAAAGATGTAGGTAAAGTATTTTATCCCGAGAACTTAATTCATTAAGATCACGAAAATTTGATAAAGACATAGATCCAACTTTCCCGCTGGGACTGGAGTCACATAATCTTATCGAGCCATAAATAAGCTTCTCTTCCAAGAGAGATACATTAATTTCATTTCCATTCTTAACCTCAGATAAGTCAAACCCGCACAAGATGTTAGTAGAAACTAAATCGCCATGCCATCCCTGCTTTTTTTGTTTATGAAGTGCACCAATCCCTTCTAACAGGGTATACAACACTTTATATTCAAACGCTTTGATGGCATTTTGGCGTCCTTGTAATGGACCGATATATTCTCCGGACTCATTTTTATATTTTTGCAGAAATTCAACTACTGTCCTCAGATTGCTTCCACCATATTCCATGATGGAAACTGGATTTTCATGTGCTGCATTCTTCCCATTTTCTTCAGCCGATGCTATTATTATCTCCGCATTGCCATAATTAACTATCTGAACAAAATGCAACGGCCTGTTGCGATAAATCTGTTCAGCATCGCTTAAGAAGTCAATTTTAGCATCAGTAATACATTCTTTGGCGGCATAAATGGTACCATCCCCCGCCTTATCTTTAACTCCATAAGCAATTCCGGTAGTTCCTTTTCCAATTTCCTGCACGATTTCATATTCTTTAACTTTATCATCTAATAAACTCGTTAATTTTATTATATCGGTCATTTTAATTTCCTCCCACATATATTTGTCTAAATTTTAAATTAGATTTATTACTATCTTCCAAAAGATTAACTATCTGGTTATCAATTATCAACCCAGATTTAGTCAGCAAAACAATATTCTTTTTGTGAGTACTGTTATTATACCAGAAATCAACTAAACCTTTATCAGAATAAGCTTTCTTCTGTTCTTTATCTTTAAACATAACTGATCCTATCCCGCCGTGTTCCAATTCTCCCATAAAAAACACTCCTTCCCTTCCCTCAAACTTTCCCCGGCACATTTTAGTTATACTTCTAAACTCTTTACCAGCATAAAATTCTTCTCTATTCCGATAAATCATCCCATTATCTATACCTGAAAAAACATTTCCATCATTATCTACTTCAATCACTTTAATATTTCCAGGAGCAGGTATCTCCACCTCTGAATCTACCTCTCCATTTAAAGTTAATACTTTTACTTTTCTATCTTGACCAAGATAAAGTTTATTTTTATGCACTTTTAACGGAGCATGCTGCTGCTTATTTTGGTTTTCATACAAAGTATACTTTCTGAGGTCAGTAGAATCAATAGTTAAACTATCTTTCTCCACCAGCTCTTCTAGTGGAACTTTAACTACACCAATATCGGGATGAGAACCAACAATTGATACATCATAAACATCATCTCCACGCAGTACACCAACTCCATCAAATCCTCGATTTGAATTCAGATTAACATTTACATATTTCCTCTCACGTCCATTCTCATCATCAGCCAGGTTAGTAATATCAATTCCGAAATCTGCACTCCTATACCTGCTTTTCCCATAACCAGCAGCAGCATATTTCACTCCATCTACCACAAACGAAGTCATGCAGGAATAGTTTCTCCCGCTGAAAAGAGGCTCTTCTCTAAGTTTCCAGCTACTGTCTTTAACATCTTGATATACATGATAGATAGATTTGTCGGAAGAGATGAAGAGATCGTTCCATAAGTCTAAATCCACTCTAACTTTCTTTTCTGACTTCACTGGGAAAGCCATCCCAGAATTAAACTTAGACAACTCATTGATTAAAGTAATGACTGACGTTTTTGCTTTCATAATTTCTTCTTGCATAAATTCAGAGACATTCATATCCGCACCACCAGAGGGAAAACATTGCCGTTTCTGAAACGATGCGGTCCAATCATAAATAATCCCTGCTTTTCATTTATCTGCTGAAAATATCCGTTGTACAACGGTCGATTATTAATAGAAGGATACACTGAATAAGCTTTATCAATACTTTTACAGGAATTTACAACTGCAGATAAAAGTGAACGGCTTACCTCAGTATTAATGTCACCAATGCCTTTAACATAATTTATGACATTACGGTTGACTTCTCCGATGAGAAAATGATATACAGTTGCGAAGTCCAACTTAGAGAACAATTTCACAAAACTGGCTTCATCTACTTTCATTTCTGGATATATTATCGGAACATTAAGATCATTGTCATGAAAACCAGTCATTGATACTGCAAGTTGAATTTTATCCAAACCTTCTTTTGACTTAATATCGTTATACTTCTGATTTAGCACAGTTTCAATACGATCTAAATCACAAGAAGCCACTGCAACTAATTTTGGAATTATTTCTGGACATACTGCTGCCAACAAAGTGGAAGACACACACGGTTCATTAACTAGATTTAAGTATACTGGTAAAGGTTTGCCTTGTTCCACAATCTTTTTAATTTGTTCCCCCCGTTTGAGAAGCATAGGAACAGCAAAAGGAAGAAGTTTCAGGCACCTGAGCCCCAGATGATAATTAATATCTATCCCAGCAACGATTCTCAATGTTTCTAAAGATTGGTTCCAGTCTCTATTATAATCTTCTGGACTAAAAATAACTCTCCCTTCAGATGCACCAGAAGAATATGAACGATAATCAACTCCGTAATTTTTTTCTTTCTTTGACCAAAAGTCATTTAATACCCTTGCTGACTCTTTTTTAATTAAATCAAATTCTTCTTTATTCCACGGGTGCATTCTTCTTCCTTCGTATTTGGGTTGGTGTATTCTAAATAGATTATCTGCTAACTTATCTAAAGTGGGAGGAATTGAAGGCATAGAAGCATCAACCACCACTTCGGAAGCCATAAATGTTTCAAAGTCAGGTTCCACAGACACATCCACATTTAAAGACTTAAATTTTTGATAAATTTTTGGAAAGTATTTACTTTTCCTAAACGTTTCTTCGTTTTTATACCCGTAATTATAAAAGCAAACCTCATCAACACAACTCAAAAAAGCCTCACTTTCAGGAGGAAGATGACTATCTGCAAGATAATCGCAGAATTTGTCGATTAAACGACCTTTCCCAAATATCCCTAAAGTTTTTCTACCCATACCCCACCAATATTAATCGTTAACAAACACTTATATTTAAAGCTTGTTATCTAATTAAAGTAATTAAACACATTGGCTATCTAAAAGTGAACAACAATATTATCGCCTCGCTTTATGCAATGAACACTTTCCTACAAAAAGCAATGTAGTAACTGAAGATACAACATTAATTAAAGAAGATTAAACTAATTGTATACACAAAAGATACACAAAAAATATAAACTACTAAAGAAAAGAGGTATCATGAACGTAATGAAAGAAGAAATTCTTACTGGATTGGGAATGGCTCTCAATGAGGCACGCGTCTATCTTTCCCTTACTGAAACTGGATTAGCCACCGCAACTAAGATTGCGGATCACAGTGGAATTCATCGGGTAAATGTTTATGATGCTGTAAACAAGTTAAAAGAGAAAGGACTGGTAGGAGAAGTAACTCATGAAGGAAAAAAATGCTATGTAGCTGCGCCACCCACAGCATTACAGAACATCCTTAAAGAAAAAGAGATTCAACTTAATAAAATCATTCATGAATTAAACCTGTGCACACAATTAAGCCAAAAACAGGATGTACAAATATATGAAGGATATGATTTTATTAGAAATATGTTTCTTCATTTTTTAGAATTAAAAGGCAATATTTATGCCTTCAGTGTACCTAAATTTGTGATAGACAAAGTGGGAAAATATTTTCAAGAAGTGATTCACAAACGCAGAGCGGAACAAAAGCAGATGATGTATCACATTTATAGTAAAGAAGCAATTGATAGAATTAAATATCTTAATACACTCCCTTATACTGAAGCAAAATATCTAGAACAAGAAGATTATAATGTAACTAACATCATCTGCAATGACGAAGTAGCTTTATGCGTCTTTTACAACAACGAAGAAAAAAAACCGATGATTATAATGATTAAAAACAAACAAGTTGCCGACGCTTATATCAATCATTTCCAAGTGTTATGGGAAAAAGCCAAGAAACCGTAAACCAGTAGAAAAAACATCCTTACCCTTCCCCCAAATACCCTTTATATGCATACTTCTTGCTCTGCATATCAAAGTACGTCTTGATGATAGCCTGCAAATCCCAGCTACGATAATATGCCTGGTCTAAGTAACTGGATAAATCGCGATCCATCCATTGGTTGTATAATTCTCCTAACTTCTTTCCGATTTTCCCGCTTTTCTGGAACTTCTTCTGCCAATCATAAAATACGGTAGTTTCCAACCAAATGTATATCCTAGCGTTAGAAAGACTCTTTTTCCTTCCGTCTACTTCGACTTCTACTTCTAATAAATCCCAAACGTGAACCGTAATCAAAATTTCATAACGAACATATTCATTTATGTTCTTATTCAACACCCATTTATGTTCAGTTTCAGCACCTTTAGGAGAAGGGACTTTATGCTTATATTCCCATTCATGCCACATAAATCCATAATTCTTAGCCCAATCGATTATAGATACAAATAGCCCATCAAAATCAAACAGTCCAGTGTACTGTGAAGTAATACGCGGTAACGACTCTTCATTCCCAACCATAAGCTTAAGTAAAACAAAAGAGGTTATAAATCTTACTGATGAGTACCTAGTTTAAAAGACGATATATCAAATCGCGTTAATAATCGGAAATGTTTACTAAAATAAAGCGATTTGATTATTAGGAAATAATTTCACTTATTTATCTAAATTTTAAAAATATTTCCTATAAGTTTATATTCCAAGATTAAGTATTGTCCAGACATGACTACGTTTTACTCCGAATTCATCTCTGCACTTAAACATCAACGACTCTCAGCTAAGCAATACGACAAGCTAAAGCTAGAACTGGTCGTAAAGTACAAACTTAATCAAGTCCCGACTAATATAAACGTTTTACTGCACTGCACTCCAACAGATTTCTCTAAATTGAAAGATAAGCTTATCAGCAAACCCCAACGCACTATTTCAGGAGTGGCTCCGGTAGCGATTATGACTAAGCCTTTTCCCTGTCCGCATGGAAAATGTATTATGTGTCCTGGTGGTGTGGATAGCGTATTTGGAGATGTACCTCAATCATATACTGGCAAAGAACCAGCAACTATGCGAGGGATAAGAAACAATTTCGACCCATACCTGCAAGTATTCAATCGCTTAGAGCAATATATTTTACAAGGTCATAATTGTGATAAAGTAGAATTAATTGTTATGGGAGGCACGTTTCCTAGTTTTCCGACAGAGTACCAAGAAGAATTCATTAAGTATGCATTTAAAGCGATGAATGATTTTTCAGGATTGTTTTACGATAAACATGGAACATTCAACCTGCTCAAGTTCAAACGTTTCTTTGAGCTTCCGGCAGATATTGAAGATGATTTACGAATGAAAAGAATACAGGAAAAGCTGCTTGGGGTTAAAGGGAAGTGCACCTTAGAGCAGCAACAGCACCTAAATGAAACCGCTAAAATCAGGTGCGTCGCCCTCTGCATCGAAACTCGTCCGGATTATGGAACTTTGAAAGAAGGAAATGAAATGCTACGCTTAGGCTGCACTCGAGTAGAATTAGGAATACAAAGTGTATACGATGAAGTGTTAAAGAAGATAGAACGCGGACATACGACTGCTGATACGAAGAATTCTATCCGAATCCTGCGCGACTTGGGGTTTAAAGTAGCGGCACATTACATGCCCGGACTTCCAGATAAAGATTTTAAGAGGATTAGTTATCACAAAGATTTAACCGGGATGAAACAATTATTTTCTGATTCCGATTACAAGCCAGATATGCTGAAAATATATCCATGCATGGTCTCGCGTGGAACAAAATTATATTCTCATTACCATGCCAAGAAGTTTACCCCCCTAAACGCTGAGGAAGCAGCTAAGTTATTGGTAGAATTCAAACAATTTGTACCGGAATATTGCCGAATTATGCGCATTCAACGAGATATTCCTACTACTCAGATGACTGCCGGAGTGGAAATGACTAATCTACGACAGTATATGACTCAGAATTACGAAGTAACCTGTAAGTGCATCCGCTGTCGTGAGCCGAAAGGAAGAAAGATTAGTTGGAGCAAAGTTAAGCTGAATGTGATGGAATATACTGCTTCGCAGGATAAAAGTATGTGCATAGCATCATCAAGTCGAAATACTACGATTATCGAAGCTGGCGCGTCGCGGGGAGATGCCCCCTACGGGGACGCAGCGCTTGCGAATTCACATCCAGAATTTCGAAGATGCTATGCACATACAGGAAAAGAGTTTTTTATTTCAGCAGAAGATACTGAGAATGATTTGCTCATTGGATTTATCAGAATGCGTTTTCCATCGCAGGTTCTGCACTCCGAGATTACCTCAGCCAGCGCTTTGATACGAGAACTGCATGTTTATGGCACGGCTACTGGAATCGGCGAAGAAGGGAGTATACAACATCGCGGCTGGGGTAAGAAGTTATTACAGAAAGCAGAAGAGATTGCTAAGAAGGCAGGGAAAGATAAATTGGTGGTTATTTCCGGAGTAGGGGCACGGGAGTATTACCGCAAGTTAGGATATAAGTTGGAAGGAGCATATATGACCAAAAAACTACAAACTTGAGCGTTTGCTTTTTATATAACTTCAACTTTACTTCTAAACATGCTCAAAAGAGGTCAGATAACTGTATTTATTATACTTGGAATATTAGTGTTTGGCACAATTATCGCTTTAGTTTACTTCAAATCAGAAAAAGCACAGAAAGAGTTAGGGACAGAAGAAGCTTTGGTTGAATCTGGTCCTGCTAAAGAAGCCATCAAAAGTTATGTTGAATCGTGCATCAAGAATACAGCGAAAGAAGGGATTCTGGAGAACGGTTACCACGGCGGATATTTTATACTTCCCGAACAATCAACAATCGGGTTATTTGACAACGTGCCGTATTACAAAGTGTACTCACAAGATTTCTCTCCTTCGGATGAAGTAATTGCATCTGAATTGGGAAAATATGTTGATGCTCTGCTTGATTTGTGCATTAATGATTTTCAACCGTTTATGGAGCAGGGATACAATATTACTGTTGGAAATCCCTCTTCAGCAATTAAATTATCACTAACTAAACTTAGCATAGAAACTACACTTCCGTTAACCGTGACATTAGGAACTACTGTTACTGAAATATCTTCATTTTATGCCGAAGTTCCAACAAAAGATTATTATAATGATTTAGAAGTAGCTAGAGTTATAGCCAATTCCACCAACAAGATGATTTGTCTAAGTTGTTTCTCGGACTTGGCAGTAGAAAATGATTTGTTTGTAGGAACTTATGCTATTTCTAATGATACTTATCTGTTTGAAATTACTGATAACAATTATGTTATTGATTATAACAACTTTAAGCTAAGATTTGCGGTGAGGTATAATGAAAGTACCGAATAGAGTTGTAAGTATGATTGTACTTCTTGCTTTACTTAGTTCTCTCTCTTTTGCTGAGGAGACTTTCGACGCTAATAAATTTGATTACAATAATCCCGATGGCTATAACGCTTTAAGTGTAGATGAATGGAAACAGCTGAATCAGAAACTAGTTCCGATAGACCAAATTAGTTTAATTCCTCCGGAAGTGCTGGATTACAGCCAAATTAAAGATGATGAAGCCAAACGTCAAGCTCTTACAATAGAGCAAATTAAAGTTAATCTGGAAAAGATTGATAATTTGGCTGAAGTTAATGCAGAAAATGCTCGACAGGCAATTAGCGAAGAGCATTCAGTTAGTGTGGTTAGCTTTGGAAAGTCAGCAAAAATCGAAAACGGTGTGCTTAAATCCGATGATGGCGATTTTGTGTTCTCTGGTAAAAACGGTTGGGAGATAGAGGTTGATAAAGAAACGGGAAGAATTAAAGTTCTTAAACCAAAAGAGGTAAGTGCAGAAAGTATTTCGCAACAAGATTATTTTACCCTAACTGAAGAGACCAGTTATACTCCTGCAGATGGTTCTGCAATTAAAGTTAAGCAGTTGAGTTTCAAAGATGGGAAGTCTTATGTTCAAGCCGGGGAAGAGGCTACGATTGGAGATTATAAAATTCCGGCTACTGGCAACTCAGTGGATATTTATTTTGATGCCACAGTTAAGCCAGAAGGGAATTATGTGGTGATAACGGATAACGGCTTAGATATTGGAACGACTAAAGACGGAACAGTTAGAGTAATTCCACAGCCAGGGAATAAGTTGTTTGGGATGGTGAAGCGGCAGTATGAAAAAGACGCAGACGGGAAGCCGATTAAAGATAAGTTTATCTGGGTGCCGGATGATAGAGATACACTTTCAATAACAGTTTCCGGAGGAGATAACTTGGAAGTTATTTCTCGTGCAGAAGAGGGCAAAACCACCCTAATAAAGCACCAGAATGGAGACGGAAAAACAAGTTTAGAAAATGGTCGAATGGAAATAAACTTTCTGGCAGGGGAATTAACTGTGATTCCACCTAAACCATTCGAAGGAAAGGCTGGCCCCATAGACCAGAGGAATAGTGTTGCCATGGAATTAGTCTCAGACGGTTTAGCAGATCTTTTTAGAACAAGCTCTTCTAATAGATATATTTTATTAAGAAATGATAAACCTTTTGGGGGGAATAGTTTGGGGTTGGAAGTTTCTGATTTTATTGAACCAAATATGATGAAAACTTTAATGGATATGCAGATGAAATACCCCAAAATAGATTTTTCTATCGGAATGGCAACCGCAGAAAGTAGGGAAGTGTATCTTAAAAAAGGATATGGCAATCCTACTCCCCCAGAATACCAAGAGATTACAGCTAATTTAGCTCAGACCACAGACCAATGGTTAAGCGGAAAAACTGGCATGAATAAATATATCTCTCAAGTATACTTTGGTACGCAATTAAATGCAGGAGGTACTTTGTTAACCATGTCCATAGGAGAAAGAATGATGGACAGTTCCACTATTTCCTCTAATCCTGCAATCAGAACCGGAACTACACCTTTAGGCACATTAAATCATGAATTTAAACACATTCTGAAAGGTTACGTAATCTCTAAAGAAGCATCCTCTGTGCATCTTGAGGATTCACCGGAATATCTTGTTGAAGAACAATCAGTTCTAAAAAAATTTGAATCAGGAGAGATAACTGAAAACGAATTAAACAGTCAGATTATGAAATTAGGAGACAAACACTTCAAAGAGACTATTAAATCGAGAGGTATCGAAAGGGAAGAAAACAAGATAGCAGTTAGTCTTGCTGATGAAGTGTACATTGATTCTTCTAAAGATTTTGAAATGATTGTAGAAGAAGTAACAGCAGTAGCAAGAAGATCACAAGACAAAGGAAAAGGTGTAACTAACGACGAAAATTTAAAATCACTTATTTTAGAAAGTAAAGATTCCCCCCTCAGAGCGAACTATATCTATCAAATGGGTGCTAATTTGGACTATTGGGCTGAAGAAAAGATTGACGGGGCGGAAGAATTAAGAAAAAGATATGTTAATTTAATACGGGGAAAAACTGGTTTTTATCCGTATGCATTTAGGGTTTACGGAGAAAATTATGAAGAAATATTTCCATTGTATAGTGAGTCGCCCATTTCCGAAGCCAAAAAATGTTTATCTTGTGCCAGGTCAGAATACGACCTAGCAATGAGTACTGACCCTCCAGACTGGCTTCGTAAACAGGCCGAAGACAGATATTATCAAATTATGGGAGGCAAAGATGGAGCATATTGCAAAGAACATGGATGTGAACCATGCAAAACATACAAACTTACTTGTAACCCAATGTGAATTTACTCAAAACCAAGAAAAAACTATATAAAGCTCCCCAATAATTAATCTAAAACCATGAAAAAAATGCATACTCGTACTAAAAGAAAGTTCAGGTTAAGAGATTTAACCAGCGGAACTAAAGCTCTTCGTGAGATTAGACGAAAAGCTACCAGCAGACTACAACGAAGTGTAAAAGAAACCAAAGAAGCTAAAGAAGCAAGGTAATTATTATTCTAATGGTTTTATACCTAATTGGCCTGGGTTTGAATGACGAGAAGGACATCACCCTCAAAGGGCTGGAAGCGGTTAAAAAGTGCACTCAAATCTATTTGGAAAACTACACTTCATTCCTGCAATGTTCGGTTCAAGAGTTAGAACAATTCTATGGGAAGAAAATTATTTTAGCCGATAGAGAGATGTCTGAACAAGGAGCAGAAAAAATTGTAGATGAAGCTAAGAGCAAAGATATAGCATTTTTAATCATCGGCGACCCTTTCTCAGCTACTACCCACACCGAGATTTTTCGCTTGGCTAAAGAGAAAAAAGTTTTGGTAAAAGTAATTAACAATGCTTCAGTTCTAACCGCAGTCGGAATTACTGGACTGCAATTATACAAATTCGGGAAAACTACTTCGATTCCTTTCCCCGAAGAGCACCCTAACTTAGAAACCCCTTATATTGTGCTAAAAGATAACCTGAAGTTAGGATTGCATACGCTTATGCTTCTCGATCTTAGACCAGCTGGGAACAAATATTTGAGTATCAATAAAGCATTAGAAGTATTGGAAGAGATTGAAGCTAGAAAGAAAAGCAAGCTTATAACATCAGACTTATTAATAGTCGGCTGTGCGCGTTTAGGTAGCGATAATTTTATTATTAAATATGGCCGAATTTCTGAACTGAAGAAGATGGATTTTGGAAAGCCGCCGCATTGTTTGATAGTTCCAGGGAAGCTGCATTTTGCCGAAGAGGAGATGTTGGAAGAGTGGAAGTGAAATTAGTCTTATATGCTGGCTTCGTTCTTTTCAAAGTTAACGTTCAATTTCTCTAACAACCCATTAAACCCGATTATCAATGGGATCTGGTCGGTTTCAGCAAGAAAGGCACAGATTTCAAGTTCTTTTGTCTGGTTTCCGTTTTCATCAACTATTAGTGAAGTAACTTTTCCGATATCTCCTAAGATAGAGCAACCTTCCTGTTTTGATATTCCATATATCTTATACCGCTTAATTTTCTCATGCACCAGTTCTTTCCAAAGTGACAGAGGAATAACTGAAGTATGCGCACCGGTATCAACAATTGCAGAATAAGGTTGACTCCAACCAGATTTAGTTTTAAACTGAACTCCGCATTTTAACCTAACAATAGTATAATTGTCTATTTCAGCATCTCTGAACGTCTCAAAAAACAAATTAACTCTGCCCATAAATGTGTTCTCCACATTCTACAAACAATACTGGAACATCTTCCTTGCCAGTTTTTACCCGAGCTTCCATCTTCACTCGAGAAAGATCCGAACCAAAAGAGACAACTTCTTTGTCTTGTATAGCCACCCACAAGTCTTTATATCTCAATAAAAGTTGAGTATGATGATTCTCCCCCCACCGTAAGTCCTCCCAGAATTCCTGCATGGCTTTATTCATTCATTATCACCAGCATTAGAAAAACTATTGGAATTATTAAACTTTCTGGTGCAATTTTACATCACTGGATTAGTTGTCATTTCTGAGATATATACAACAAATGCAAAAAACTTATAAAAGAATAGTAAAAGATTATTTTTAGGGAACTTTTTCCGATTCAAAAGAAGTTATTAGGCGAATGCCTCACTTTTGATGCAACTTTTGTAAAAGTTGCTTTGGAAGAGTTTTTCTGGGCGATGATTAGAATAAACCTCAACTACAAACAAGAACCCCTCTCACTAGCTGAAAGAATATCCAAAAACAATGCTGTAATGTATATTCAAGATGGATATGATAAATTGAGGAAAAAAAATACCTTCTATGAAAATCTCTTGCGGAAAATGGCATGCACAGAGAATGAACCCCCCTCTACTTTAGCTCTTAAGCTCAAATCATCTTTTTCATTTCCTTCTCTTTCAGTTCCCGCTTGGGCAAAAACAGCCCTTTCTTTTGCTACCGTAGCAGTTATGGGTATAACCGGAGGGATGTGTGTTACGGCTTATTATACCAATCATCAGCCTTCAGTAAAACTTGGTGAAATGACCGCTATAGCCAGCACTTACAATCAAATATCAAAAGATAATATAGAAAGAGCTGCGTTAGGATTACTTACCCAAGATAAATTACACGAATTTGCTTCTAATTTAGAACCGCCGCAACTAAATCTGCCAGATACTTCTGGTTTAGAATTAGCCGTAGAAGAAATGACAAATAAAGCCGCAGTTTGTTATTCTTTAAATCCAATTGAAGCTCCTAATCCTATTAATCAATCAAAATATTTTAAACATTTGAAATGGGCAGAGATGCCTGCGACGGATTATTTGAACATTCCTGCCCGAAAACAACGAACTAAGTTTGGAGCAGTTGAATTGATTAACAGTGTGGCTCTGGCGGCTTGTGCTACTAATGTTTACTATTCCTATTCTGGTTATTCTCCAGTACTTACGATTGGTGATTTAAGCGGTGCAAGGGGGGGTAGACTTCCTCCGCACCTAAGTCATCGTCACGGAATAGACATTGATATAGGACACTATTGGTACGAAGATGGCGAGTACAAGAGCGGATTCAGGGGATTAAGTATGAAGATGCTCACTTCAGAAACTTTGGAAGCCAACTGGCGATTTGTTAAATCATTGCAAGATGCTCCTGGCTCAGAGATAGAATACATTTTCTGGAGCCAGCGATATGTTTATCCGTTGAAAAAGTATGTGACCGAAAAGTATGGTAAAGAAGAATGGCAGAAATACGGCAAAGCTTTTTACCCTGACCGAAAACATGGCGACCACATGCACATCAGGATAGAGATACCGCCTAAACCGGCAGAGGAAGAGAAGGAAGGGAAGTGTTGTTAAGTTATAATTTATTTATATTTGTTTAGCATCATCAGGTTGAAATTCTCTTTAATGAGTTCAGCTAGAGTGACAGGGGGACTTGCCCCACAATGTCATTAAGTTAAGGTTTCTTTTTTGAGTTTATCTAATTTTTGCAAGTCCAGTAGTACTTTCTGAGCTGTTCCCAAATACCTAATATTCTTTGTA
>JAGVMW010000167.1 GCA_020053615.1 archaeon
ATGAGATGCAACTATCGCATCTCAGCCCAGAAAATCACTCTCGATTTTTCTGGGCAGTGGTGATAATGGTGCTATCACTCACTTTTTGGACTGTGCCACGGAAAAGAAATGTTTATATAGGAGGTTTTATTTGCTGGTAATAATGGCAGGAAAAGAGGAGAAGAAGAAACCACAGCACTTAGATGATTTTCTGAAAAGTTTAGAGACAGACCATTCTAAATCGTTAGATGAAGCATTTAAAGCACATGATGCATTTAGTAAAGAAGAAAATCAAAATCATTTATATGTTAATGTTCTTATTCCCGGACAAGATGCGCTATATAGTACTCTTGTTACCGAATTGGATAAAGCTTTTGAAAAGAAAGACGATAAAAAAATAGAAAAGCAAGAAGAAAGAGATAAAGTCAAGAAAGCTGTAGGTAAAGCGTTGAAGAAATACTTTGAAAAAGTGCAACCTTCTATTAGTAAGACGATTGATGATATGAAAATGGATGATAATGAACAGTATGAGTTCTTAACAGAAATGTATGATGATCATACCGGAGCAGGGACTCAATTAGGACAGCATCATAAAGTTGGAAGTATAAAAGGAACCATAGAAGAGTTATTTAAGGGTAAAAAAACAGTTGGGCATATCAAGAAAAATATCTATGATTCAAGGGCAAACCAGATAAAAGGAGCACTAGAGTTACTGGGAGGAAAATATATGAATCATCACTTTGGTAAGTATCATTCTACTGCAATTGCCGCATACCTTAAGCCAAAATTAGAGAAAACTGGCTTTGAAATCAAAGATAAAGTTGGTTATGCTACTGCGAACACAGGACAACTTTTAGAAATAAGAAAAGGTGCAATTGAAAAAGAAATACATCCTTATCTCACCAAGAAAAAAGAAGAAGAGAAGAAATAGTTTTCTTGATTTTTAAGTTTGAAGAGGATAGTACAACCGGATAAGTTGTTATCACTAAATAATTACAAAAGATTTATAAACTAGAGGCACTTTAGAAGAGTTAGATTACCAAAAATGACTGACAGACCAACTAGTTTAGAAGGACTATTAGAACCATTTAACGTAACTACAGGATTAGACCATGCTTTCTCTTTATACGATAATCTTTCTGCCGAAGATTTCAAGTTAAATATGAATAACAATTATTACATCCAAGCCCAATCAAAGTTATATTCTACTTTAAGTGAAGAATTCAAAACTCATTTTAATGGCGAGGATAAGAAAATCTCTTCTCCCGAGGATGTTAAAAAAGTTAAATTAGGAATAGCAAAGTCTCTTAGAACATATTTCACATTAGTTTCACCTTCTTTACTTAGTTCCATGGATACTATTGGTTTAAATGAGGAAGAGCAATTTGACTTTCTAATCAAAGAATATGATAAGACTATTGGAAATGGAAGAGTAGAAAGACTGCCTACGTTGGGAGCTTTAGTTGAATCTTTAACTTCGGGCAAGATGAGTACTTATGGTTTTCAAGTGCAATTATATACAGCACAACCTAATCACGTTGAAGTTGCTTCTAACATCAAAACAAATTCAACCATATCACAAATATTTGGAACTTATGAAACCGAACCGTACCGAGTTGCTGCTCACTTAATGCCACTCTTAGATCGGGCAGGCTATGAAATCAGTGATAAAGCAGGATACTTAGGTGCAGATTTGAGAGGTTTGCTTAAGCTAAGAAATAAAGTATTAAAGCCAGAGCTTGAAGATCTTCCTTATCTACGCCGAAGAACTTAAGTTCCAACTTAATCCGTCTTTTCTGTCTCACTTTTCTCCGCAACTAATTTAAGCTAGTTCTACCTATAGTATTACATGACAACCACAACGTCTCAGTTATTGCAATACATACTGCCAAACGCACAACAGTACAACATGGGCATGGCAGTACAAGATGAACACAACCACACCAATATCTATTCCAGCGATAATCCAGAAGCTCATGCACGAGAAGCTAAGAATACGTATGAAATTGTGCAGGGATACTTAAATTCTGAAGCCGGAAATAGTTTTGTAGATTACGTTCATTCCCGTGGAAAAGAATTCATGAAGATTAAAGGAATCGGCTCGGGAGATTTAGGTGAAGGGGTTGTAGCAGCCATTCTCAGAAATAATTTAGAAGGCATCCTGCTCAGCAATTACGACGGAAAAGGCTTTGAAGAAAGAATCAGTGAGATGGCAGACAAATACCATTTAACTCATGAAGCGACTACTGAATACGTTCTAGCTCATGAATTAGCTCATGCTGCGGGATATAAAGCTGAAGCAGAAACGGAAGGCTTCATCAAACAATACTTTGAAACGAGGGCTTTTCAAACGGAAGGAGAAGAAAGGGAGAAGTATGTGCAGTTAGCAGGAGTAGCAGCAGTAAGAGAGAAAGAGATGGAAGAAATCACCAAATAAGTAAAATTCATTGTTTCTCAAGCAATAAATCACTATAAGAGCAAGATACTAAGTCTTCATCTTTGATGCCTAAGAGCTTGATGTACTTTTCACATTGCTGTAACAGTTTGTCTCTGCCAATTTCTCCGGTTTTATCAATCGCTTCAATTTCACAGAAGCTTCCGAGATCTTTAACTTCATCGACATGAAACTTTACATTATCAATAAAATAAATGTGCCTCAGTTTATCAACCACAACTAATGCTCCACAAGCGTTCATAAGTATGGATTTTAAGTTTGAACCAGGAATAGTGGAATATAAGACCACATTTGAACCCTTTGGACCAGACTGATCCTCACGCTCATAAAATACAAGAGCATTTTCAATAATCCCCTCTCTCAATTTCAATCTGCCATTATTTACTTTAAAATAAGTGTCGACTTGATGGTCTAATCCTTTATATTCAGCTCCTTGCTGTTCTAATATGTCTCTTACTTGCTGTGGAGCAGAACATCTGGCTTTAATTTCAATATTTAAGTGCATAATATTACCTCCAAGATAATTAAGTAATCACTGGTCCACATTATTAAAAGATTTGTATCTTTGAAAATAACTGTTTAAAGAGATGATGAGGGGGTCTAGTTAATTTGTTAACATCTAAAGTAAAATTCAGTTTTGCGGTTAACTCATTAACAACAATCTCCTTCGTTTAAAGTTAATTTTCCAACTATTAAATACTTCTTGTGCTTCATTATCTTTATCTACCGGCAGGATAAACGCGCTGTTAGAAATAAACTCTCCTCCCCACTTATTAACTAAGCCTTTATCATCTCCTCTGCCTCTTAAAAGATATACAAACCGAACTTTCTTGCTGTTATCTTCTTTGGAAAGGCTGTAAGAAAAAAGCAATGAACTATTAAGTCCTAGGGTTTCGCTTAGATTTTTATTAGTTAGTATGCTCTTTCCTTCAAATAGGATAGTCTTAGCCAAAGAGTGAATCTTTGTAAAAAAATTATCCACTACCAAAGAGCTAACATGAAATTTATCTCCTAAAATCAATTCTGCTTCTTTAACGATGTTCAAATCAACTTTATCTCTAAAAACGATACACAAATCAATATCATTAGGGTTGCTCTTCCCTTTAACTGCAGAGCCAAAGAGCAAAATATCTGCCACATTGATTTTCCACGGTTTATTCCATTTCTTTTTCAAAATTGAAAATTCGTTTAAGTTTTTCAACACAATCCCTCACTTTTAGAGTTTGCTCTCGTTGGATCCGGCACAGTCCAAAAAGTGAGTGATAGCACCATTATCACCACTGCCCAGAAAAATCGAGAGTGATTTTCTGGGCTGAGATGCGATAGTTGCAT
>JAGVMW010000033.1 GCA_020053615.1 archaeon
ATGCGATAGTTGCATCTCATTAAAGGAAAACAGGACGACAAAGCCGTCCTTGTTTTCAGGTGGATATGGTGCTATCACTCACAAAACGGACTGTGCCGATTTTGTGTATTCAATTCTCCCACATATATCCCCCAGAAACATAAACTATATAAATAGGTCTACGTCTACACACATTAAGCATAATATTAAATTTAATCAAAAAAGAGTGTGAGGGAAAGATGGCTAAAGAAATTGATCCTATTGAAAGAAAAATAAATATGGTGGCAGCAGCGTCTGAAGCGTTAACCTGCAAGAAGAAGAATCCTAAGCTAGATAGTGACAGGGTAATTCAGCACGTTTCTCGAAGTGTACTGTTGGGAAAAGATGAGTTAACTAAGATGGGTATGATTGCAGCAGCATCTGAAGCGTTAAATATCGCTGCAAGGCAGCCGCAATTGTCAGATAAAGAGATTCTACGGCAAGTTATGGGTAATCTGCCTGGAATGCTGGAGAATATTAGTAATTAATTTTATTTTGTATTTGTTTAGCTCAGCGCGGTCAAAAAGTTTGGCGAGCTGAAATTTTGTTGCTGTCAAGCAACCCCCAAGTGAAGCATAGCGGAACGCGGTTGGCTTGCAAGAAAGTAAGTTCCGCTCTTATCGATTATGCGACGAGAGAGCGGCGAGCCAAACGACCGCCGAAAGCTAAACAAATACTTATTTTCTTTTAAGTTAATTTTTTCTTAGTTTCAAGTGAAACTACAGCTTAGCTACAAACGAACCGAAAGATTTAAATATTAAGTTTATTTAGTTACAGATGAAACCACAATTTAGTTTCAAGTGAAACCATGAATACAGACGATCATTACCGGCAGTTAAAAGAAAGTGTGGCAGTAATAGAAGAGAGTATAGAGAAAGGACTGTTAGAAAGACAAAGAAACATAGGATTTAATACATCAGCTGCCTGTGCTGATATGCTAGAGATACTTTTACATAAACTTAATCTTATCGATCCAGGATTTGTAATAAAACATGAATGGTTTAACTCTAAGAACAAACTTGCAGAAAAATTCCCGTTTGATTTTCCTCATAAAAACGAGATTTTTACTTTAATCGCCAAGATAGAGGGAAAGAGAAACCAATTGTGCTATGGAAAGCCACAAAAGATTGAAGCAATTCAGGAAGTTCTATCTGCTTTTAATCAACTCAAACACATTTTTCAGGAGGCAGGTGTAAATGAACTCTAATAAATTAATTGCTTATGCATTGGACTTTACCTCTTTCCTGCTGCAAAAGACCAATTACAAAGAAGAAATAATAAATGTAATCTTGTTTGGAAGTGTATCTCGAGGCGAAGCAGGTAAAGAGAGTGATGTGGATTTATTTTTAGACACAGTCAAAGATAATCCTAAGTTAGAAAAAGAATGTACTAAAATATTAAACGATTTTGAAAAATCTGTAAAATATAAAAATTATTGGAAGCCGTTGGGTGTAAGTAATCAGATAAAACTAAGCATAGGAATATTGAATAATTGGAAATCGCTCAAGCCCAGCATCATTGCTAACGGAATTACTTTATATGGGAAATTTAAATCAGAGATTAAAGAAGGCAAACATGAGACTTTTTTTATATGGGAAAACATTCAACCCAACTCTACCAGAGTATTGATTAACAAACAGCTTAACGGATTTGTTCAAAACAACAAATTTTATGAGGGAATGGTGCAGAAATATGACGGAGAACGATTAGGGAAAGGATGTATTGTCGTACCATTAGAACATTCTAATCTGTTTTTGAAGTATTTCCATAAGTATAACATTCCTGTTAAGATTAAAAGAGTAATGGAATATTAATTATTTTCTTTTCTTTACCAAAAATACTTTATCATTTTCTCGTACTTTCTCTGGAACAGCTATAGCTACAATTATTCCTTTCTCAGCTTTGTTGCATTTTCCGTTATCAGTATACATCTCTTGAACTTCAATCTCTACGTATCCGGTAGTCGGTCCAACAAAAGCTAATTTATCTCCTAATTTAATCCTTTCTGACTCTATTTTGAACTCGGCTACAGATTTATTACGATAATAATTTATAACTTTGCCCAATTGTACCTTCTCTAAGATAGCTTTGCTTCCGTAAACGTTACAGCGTTGATGATGAGGATAATCTACCAAAAATCCGGTGGAAAAATCTTTGTTGTAAACTTCTTTCAGAGTTTCAGTGAGCTTTTTTACTAGTTCTTCGTTAAACTTCTTCTTTTTGATAGCATCTAAAGCCTCGCGATAAACTTTAGTTACTTTAAATACGTATTCTGCTCCCCGATTTCTTCCTTCTATTTTCAGGGAATCTGCACCGGTAGCGAGAATTTGAGGCAGAAGCGGAAGAGCACACAAATCTTTAGCACTCATTACAAAATTATTTTCCAATTTCATCTGCTTGCCTTCTTCATCTGTAACTAAGTAATCTCTCCGGCACGGCTGTAAGCATTCTCCCCGGTTTGCTGATTTTCCAAACAATTCCTGCGACATGAAACATCTTCCAGATAAAGAGATGCATCTTGCTCCATGGACAAATACTTCTATTTCTAATCCAGTTTTCTTTTTAATTTCTTTTATATCTTCTAAACTGCACTCTCTGGCTAGAACAATTCTCTGTACACCTAATTTCTTCCAGTATTGTGCTGCTTCTGAATTGCTCACACTAGCTTGAGTAGAAAGATGAATAGGAATTCCTAACTCTTTACATTTTTTGATAACTGCTAAATCCCAGCAGATGACGGCATCAATCTTCGCTTGTTTTAAGATTTGAAGAATTTTGTTTAGCAAGGTCAACTCTTTTTCGTAGATGATTACATTAATGGTGCAATAAGCTTTGACTTTATGTTTGTGGCAAAATTCTACGGCTTTTTTGATATCTTTCAATTCAAAATTACTTGCTGCTGCTCGCATATTCAGTCCGCGGACTCCGAAATAGACGGCATCTGCTCCTGCTTTAATCGCAGCAGTGAGCATACTGAAATCCCCGGCAGGGGAGAGGAGTTCTGGAATTTGTTTAAGCATTAGATTATCTCACC